>QMMS01000033.1 GCA_003647375.1 Deltaproteobacteria bacterium | reverse complement strand
GGTTCTTCTCCCGATTAGTTGGGAGAAAGGGTCCCAGGGGTCCAGGATTCAAGGATTCAAGTGTTTGTTTTCCAGGGATTTGATCATCGCTTTCAGCATTCTCTCTACAGCCCCGATCTTCATTCTTAATTCCTCAAGCCTTTCTTTCTCCACATAACCCAAATAGCCAGATATCATTGTTTATCAAAACAAAGTTTATACGCTTTTTCCCAGACTTTTAACTCTTTATAATTCTTAAGCATTTAGCTGATACCTCACTTCATCTCACTCGAACCCTGGACCCCTGGAATCCTTGAATCCTTAATTTGGATCAACTCTTTTGGAGATGATCCTAATTTTTTTTTACCATAAAAACCATTAGACGACACCGGTCTTATGCTTCTTCCAGTTTCTTCCAGAGACGAAGGCCCTGCTCGCGGGCATAGGCCAGAATTTCAGCCTCGTCAACACTGGTGAGCCTGCGTTCCTCGACGATTACTTTGCCCTGGGCAATGACGCTCAGGACATGGTTGGATTCGAGGCCGTAGATGAAGTGGCCGGTGAAGTTTCCGGAGGTTATTTCCGTGGGGGTGTCGTAGTCTAGAATGACCAGGTTGTTATCGCCGTCACCCTCGGCGCCCAAGGTCTTGGTGAAACGATGCACGTTGCGGAAGCGCTCATACATCTGATCCGGGGAAACGCCTTCGGTATTTTGCCCTGCAAGATAGGCAGCTTTGGCGCTGCGCAGCATGTCGCTGTGCATGCCGTCGGTGCCGAGCATGACGTTGCCGGTCAGCCCGGTATAGCCGGTCGTCCCTACGTTGTTGTTCTGGTTGCTCTCCACGTTCTGAACGACCCACACCGGGGATTCGCGCAAGCATTTTTTTTCATTGTCGTCAAGGAACACACAGTGGCCCAGGATGGTGTGAGGACTTTCCAATGCACCGAATTCGTGCAGACGCTGAATCACGCGCTTACCGTAGGTCTTGAGGCAGTGATCCTGGTCAGCCGGAGCCTCAGCCACGTGTACATGCAGCCCGGTTCCGTGCTTGCGGGCGAGTTCAATGGATTTTTCAAGCAGATCATCGTCGACGGTGAACGAGGCGTGCAGCCCCACGTGGCCCTTGCGGCCTGAAGAGAGGTATGCGTCGGTTTCGGCAAGGCCTGCTTCCATGCAGCTCTGGCCGTCCCGACAGGAATTTTCGTAGCACAGCAAGTGGCCGAGCCCTATCTTTTCAAAAGCCCGGGCAATGGTTTTAAGGGACCCCTCGGTGGCGTACGGGGAGGAATGATGATCAACGCAGAAAGTTACGCCGTGCTTGGCCATGTGAAGGGCCGCGGCCAGGGCACTGGCCTCGATCATGTCGCGATCGAGGCGCTTGTCCACCCGCCACCAGATGGTTTCCAGGACCTCAAGAAAATTGGTGGGGATCCGCGGCGGAGCGGGCATGCCTCGGGCAAGTGTGGAATAGATGTGATGATGGCCGCAGGCAAAAGACCTGGTCACGAGACGGCCCCGGCAGTCCACCACCCTGTCCTGAATCGACAGTTCACCATCGGAGGGGGTGGAATCACGGAAGATCAAGCCACCCGTGGGGCCCGGCTCGACCGCGAGATGGGTTTTGCGAAGTTCTAGGGTTTTCGCGTCGAGGTAGTTCGCGTTTTTCAAATATAGCGTCATTTAGCCCCTCCTTCGAGTAGATACCCGGGTCCAAATGGCCCGGCACTGATTCAGTCCTATAAGGGATTAATATTATGTACATTCAGCGTGTGATAAATTCTAAATCCGAATATCGAAATACGAAACAAATCCAAATGTCAAATGCTCAAATGATTTAAACATAGCTTAAACTTGTATCTCCAAGGTCTTGTTTGGATCATTCGAATTTGGATCATTCGATATTGCCCTTCGACGTTGCTCAGGGCGGTGAGCCTGTCGAACCGTTTAGGATTTCGAATTTTGTGCTTCGGATTTAAGTAACTACCGCCATCAGCATTACCCGGACTTGGCGGGCGGACTCAAGGGCAGCGTGTACCGCCTGATACCGTCGTAACTGTAAAAAGCGTTGGCAATGGCCGGTGCCGTAGGGATGCACACAATCTCACCGACGCCTTTGGCACCGAAGGCGCCCTCGGGATCATCTTCCTCCACGGCAATGGGCACAATGCGCGGCACCTTGGCCGACTTGGGAATGCCGAGAGAAATGTACTTTTCAGAGGTCAGGCGACCTTTTTCCAGGAGCACTTTTTCGCTCAGGGCATAACCGAGGCCCATGACCACACCGCCCTCGATCTGCCCCTCAAAAAGCAGCGGGTTGATGACCCGGCCCGAGTCGTGGGCCGCATAAATGGTATCCACGCCGCCCTTTTCGTCCAGAATCGCCAGGTGAGTCGCAAACCCGTAAGCGATGTGAGAAATAATCTTGCCGGGTTTACCCTCGGCATGGGTGTAGTCGCAGACAAAGCTACCCTCATAAATGCGGCCTGCCAGTTCTTTAAGAGAATTACTTTCGAGGTCCTTTTTCAGCTTCAGGGCCGCATCGATGATGGAACGGCCAAGGAGCATGGTGCCACGGCTAGCGGTGGTTACACCGCCGACAGTCGCCGAAGCGGTGGTCACCTTGATGTCGATCAATTCACAATTGCTCAATCCAACCGCTTTGCACAGGATCTGCCGGGCTACGGTGTGAATGCCCTGACCCATCTCGGTCCAGCCGTGATGCAAAAGCAACTTCCCGTCCGGCAGGACCTCAATTTTAACCTCGCTGACTTCCACCATGCCGTTGCCCATACCGCAGTTTTTAATACCAAGAGAAAGGCCTTTGTACTCGGCCTTTTCATAGGCATCCTTGACGGCCAGCAAGGTCCGCCTGAGTCCCACGCCTTCTCCGAGCACCTGGCCGGTGGTGGTCATCAGACCGGTGTCCAGTGCATTGTCGTAGCGGAACTGCCAGGAATCGAAGCCGCCCATCCCGCACAGTTCCTCGACCATCGTTTCCATGGCGAAGGTGACCTGGTTGACGCCGAAACCGCGCATGGCGCCACCGGGGATGTTGTTGGTGTAAACGGCTTTGCCCTCGATTTTCACGTTGGGCACATAGTATGCGCCGGCGGCATGGGTGACGGCGCGTCCCAACACCGGACCACCCACAGAGGCATAGGCTCCGGTATCGGCGAGAATGTCGGCTTTAAAAGCGGTAAGTTTGCCGGTCTCGTCGCAACCCAGGGCGTAGTCCAACCGCATGGGATGGCGCTTGGGATGCATGCGGATGGATTCAGGCCGGGACAGACGGACTTTCACGGGTCTGCCTAAATGATGGCAGTACAGCGCGGCGTGGCCCTGTACGGTCTAATCTTCTTTGCCGCCAAAGGCGCCCCCGCAGTCCACCAGGGTCACCACCACCTTTTCCGGGGAATATCCAAGAAGAGAAGCAATTTCGTGGTGATCGGCGTAGATGCCCTGACTCTGGGAATAAACCTGCACTCCGGCTTTAAAGGGTACCGCCACGGAGGACTCGGTTTCGAGAAAGCCGTGGTCCACCATCTGAGTGCCAAGAACGCCCCTGGCCACATGGGCGGACCCGGCCAGAATTTTTTCCACAGGCTCGCCCCGGCTGATGGTCTGAGTGAACAACACGTTGCCATCCGCATGGATTTTGACAGGACTGGTTTCAGCTTTGGTCATGTCCGTCAGTGGTTCAAGAACTTCGTACTCGACGTGTATCAGTTTGGCCGCTTCGCGGGCCTGGTCTTCGGTTTCAGCAACCACACCGGCGAGCACGTCGCCGATGTAACGGGTGATTTCGCCGACCTTGATCATGACCGGCCAATCCTGAACGATCGGGCCCACGTTGCGTTCACCGGGAATGTCCTCGGCGGTGAATATACGGATAACGCCGGGGGCTTTGCCGGCTTCATTTACGTTCATGGAAAGAACCCTTGCGCGCGGGTGGTCGCTAAAGCGCAGGGTGCCGTGGACCATGCCATCAAAGCGCAAGTCGTCGATAAAGGGTTTACGGCCGATGGCGCGTTCGAAGGCCCTGTATTTGGGGCTGGAGATACCGATGCCGGCTCCATCTTCAAAGGGAATCTCCCGCCCTTCACCCAGGGCAGCGGCTGCTTCGAGCACGGCGTCCACGATCTTGACGTAACCCGTGCAGCGGCAAAGGTGTAAACGTATGGCGTTGACAACCTCTTGGCGGGTAGGGTTGGGATTTTTTTCCAACAGGATCTTGGTCCGTGTCAAAAAACCCGGAGTGCAAAAACCACACTGTACAGCACCCTTGGAGACAAAGGCACGCCCCAGGGTGCGCAGCAGACTTTCCGGAAACCCTTCCAGGGTAACCACTTCTTTGTCTGCAATCTTGCGCATAGGCGTTGAGCAGGCCAAAGCAGCCTTGCCGCCCACTTCTACCAGACAGGCACCGCAGGCGGCCTGGCCTGAGCAGCCGTCCTTAGCGGAAGTAATCCCCTTCTCTTGCCTGAGGTAGGTTAAGATGGGTGTCTTAGGATCGCCTGCAAACGCCGTCTTCTGACCGTTTAATGAAAAAGATATCATTTCCCCCACTCCTATTGTTCCCTGCATAAATACCGATTTCACCGAATCCGTGCAAGACCTGCCGCAAGCATAGCTTCAAGGGTGTCCGCCGGGCATTTTACTTTGCTCATCAGAATCATGGCGGCGATGATGTACGGTTTGTAACTGGCCTCCATATACATGGGCACGCGATAGCGATCGAATACGCTGGCCTGGACTTCGCCCTCATCACAACTTACTCCCGTGATGTCGGCGGGCAGACAATGCATGTACAGGGCGCTGCCATCGTTGGTGGTGGCCATCAGTTCCTCGGTGCACTCCCAATTCTTATGGTTGGCATTCTGAGATAGCAACTCCTTCTCTAGGGCCGCGATGCCTTCATGATCGCCTCCGCCGAACAAATCGGTGCGCTTTTCCATGGCTGAAAAGGGCGCCCAACTTTTGGGATAAACGATGTGGGCATTCTCAAAGGCTTCGGCCATGGAGTCGGCCTTGGTGAAACGACCGCCACCGCGGGCCGCATTTCGTTGGGCAACTTCTTCGACTTCCGGCATCACCTCGTAACCTTCCGGGTGCGCCAGCACGACTTCCATACCGAAACGGGTCATCAGTCCGATCACACCCTGGGGAACGGAAAGCGGTTTTCCGTATGAAGGGCTGTAGGCCCAGGTCATGGCCAACTTCTTTCCCTTGAGGTTTTCCACACCTCCGAAAGTATTGATCAGATGCAGCATGTCGGTCATGGACTGGGTGGGATGATCGATGTCGCACTGCAGATTGATCAAGGTGGGCCGCTGCTCAAGTACTTTCTCTATATAACCCTCCTGGACTGCCCGGGCCACTTCGCGCATGTAGGTGTTGCCTTTGCCGATGTACATATCGTCGCGGATACCGATCACGTCGGCCATGAAAGAGATCATATTGGCGGTCTCGCGCACGGTTTCGCCATGGCCGACCTGGGACTTGCTCTCATCCAGATCCTGAACTTCCAAGCCCAACAGATTGCAGGCACTAGCAAAGCTGAAGCGCGTGCGTGTGGATTGGTCGCGGAACAGTGAAATGCCCAGACCACTGTCGAAGATCCGGCTGGAGATATTTTTCTGACGCAGACCACGCAGGATATCGGCCACCAGAAACGTGGCCGACACTTCGTCGTCACTCTTTTCCCACGTCAGTAGAAAGTCATTGAGATACATATTGTGGTAGTCGAGATGCGAGAGTTGATTGATGAGCGATTTGATTTTGACGGTGTCCATGAGGGTGTACTCCTTTATTCTATCATTTAAAACCTGGTCCATTGGGCCATGTCAGAGATATTTGTCTATGCCGATAGCGGTATTTACTTAAATCCGAAGCACGAAATTCGAAATCCTAAACGGTTCGACAGGCTCACCGCCCTGAGCAACGTCGAAGGGCAATACCGAATGACCCAAATTCGAATGATCGAAACAAGACCTGGGAGATACAAGTTTAAGCAATGTTTAAATCATTTGAGCATTTGATATTTGGATTTGTTTCGTATTTCGATATTCGAATTTAGAATTTATCACACGCTGAATATGTATATTATTAATCCCTTATAGGATTGAATCAGTGCCGGGCTCTTTGGACCCGGGTATCTACTTTGTCTTCTTCTACGGCACAATGTGGGTGCCGCGGCCACTGGTCACGGCCTCTTTGATGAATTCGGGGGCGGTGATGATTACTTCTTGTCCCCCGTTTTTTAAAAAAAGCAGGGCAGATTGAATCTTGGGCAGCATGCTGCCGGGGGCGAAATGTCCCTCCGCAATGTATTGCTCCGCTTCGACAACGGTCATTTTGTCAATGGGTTTCTCAGCGGGCTTGCCGAAGTTCAGGAAGACTCTCTCCACCGCCGTTGAGATGATGAGCAGGCCGGCATCCAACTGGTTGGCGAGCAAACTTGAAGCCAAATCTTTGTCGATCACGGCATCCACCCCCTCCAGACCCTCGTCTGTTCGCACCACTGGAATGCCACCGCCACCTACGGTCACCACGTGGTATCCGCTGTTGAGCAACGATTCAATCACCGGCCTTTCTATTACCTCGAGGGGTCTCGGAGACGGCACCACACGGCGAAAACCGCGGCCCGCATCTTCGACTAAGGACCAGTCCGGATAATCCCGGCGGATTTCCGCTAACTGCTCATCGTTAAAAAATTCACCCACCGGTTTGGCCGGTTTTTTAAAACCCGGGTCGTCTCGGTCCACCACGACTTGGGTGACAACAGTGACGCACTGCCCTTTGGTATTGCGATTTGCCAACTCGTTGTTCAAGGACTGCTGAATCTGGTACCCGATGGAGCCCTGGGTGTCGGCCACGACATTGACCAATGGGACCAGGTGAAGTCCGGCCATCCGGCGGGCGATTTCGGAACGGCGCATGATGAAACCCACCTGGGGTCCGTTGCCGTGGGAGATTACCACCTGAAAATTCCGCTGGATTAAATCGGCCACATCTTGGATCGTTTCACGAATGGCCGTGTGCTGGTCTTCTACCGTTCGCAGTTTTTTGGTCTTGATCAGCGAGTTGCCACCGATGGCAATAAATATAAGTTTGTGGTTCATGGTCTAATTTTCTTTTTTTCAAGGTATATGAGAGGCAACGCAGCGTAGAAGGCGGCACAACACGCCAGGTCAGCCTTCCAGGTTTTTTCGTTGGGTGCATGGGCTTCCGCCTCTTTGCCCGGGCCGAAACCGATGCAGGGGATACCGAACATACCCATGATGGAAACACCATTGGTGGAGAAAGTCCACTTGTCCACGCGGGGAGCCTTGTTGAATAACGATTTGTAGGTTTCCGCAGCAGTCGCGGTTACCAAGTGATCTTCATCAATCACCCAGGTGGGAAAATAGCAGTCTGTCGGGTAGACCAGCCCGGTATAGGAAGGCTTTTCATACGTGTACATGGAAACCTCGGCTTTGGCGGCCTTGACCGCGGGCAAGTCTCGGATCTGACCCATGGCCAGCTCTTTGTCTTCCCCGGTGGTCAGGCGCCGGTCGATTGAAATGATACAGCCGTCTGCCACTGCGCAGCGAGACGGCGACGTGTAGAAAATCTCGGAGACAGTGAGCGAACCCTTACCCAGGAAATCATCATCTTTCAGGCGACCGTGCAGCTCCTCCAGCTCACCCAGGATATGGCCCATTTTAAAGATGGCATTGTCGCCGCGCTCTGGAGCAGAGCCGTGGGAACTGACGCCCTTGACTTCCACTTTGATTTCCATGCGACCACGCTGGCCCCGGTATATGCCACCGTCGGTGGGCTCTGTGGAGACAACAAACTCCGGCGTCAATCCTGATTCATTGATAATGTACTGCCAGCACAAACCGTCGCAATCTTCCTCCTGAACGGTACCGATCACCACCAGAGTGTAGTCGCCTTCCAGTTCCAGATCCTTGATAATCTTGCCCGCGTAGACCATGGAAGCCATACCGCCCTCCTGGTCTGAAGCACCCCGGCCGCCGATCACCTCGTCATCTTCGTAACCTTCGTATGGATCGAATTCCCAGTTGTCCTTGTTGCCCACACCCACGGTGTCTATGTGAGCGTCCATGGCAATCAACCGCTTGCCGTTGCCGATGGTGCCCAGGACGTTACCCATGGGATCGATTTCCACTTTATCGAATCCAACCTTCTCCATCTCTTCCTTGATTCGCAGGACAACCGCCTTTTCCTGGCAGCTCTCACTGGGCAGCTTGATCATGTCTCTCAAAAACCGGGTCATTTCGGGTTTGTAGTTTTCGGATAGGTCATTGATCTTATTAAAATCAAGCTGTGTCATTGGTCTGTCTCCTCTCCATGGATGGATATTTCCCGTGCCAGATAATCTCCCGATAGTTGACCGGATCCGTAGCGCCTTCAGTATTAAAACATAGCATAGTGGAATCCCGATCGATCCCAAGAGCGTCTTTGAGATCCTCAAAATCAGCATTGTTGGCCAACATCTCCATCAATCCGACTCCCAGCGAACCCGATTCACCTGCTTCCACCGGGGTGTCCCCGCGCAATGGATTGGCCAGGATCCGCATGCCGTTGGATGCCAGAAAATCGGCGCAGCTTACATAACCGCTGGGAACGTCGCGCAGAATCTCCCAGGACAGGGGGTTGGGCTCGCCGCAGGCCAGGCCTGCCATAATGGTCTGCAGGTTGCCTTTAACTGCGTGGGGCTTGCCGTCTCCGGCAGCGGTCGAAGCAAAGATACAGGCTGCATTATTGGGTTCCATGATGATGAACTTGGGTCGCGGTTCCCGGTACGCCTGGGCCAGGTATCCCACCACGGCCCCGGCAAGCGACCCCACCCCGGCCTGGACGAAGATGTGGGTGGGGTGGGCATCTTCGGCCCGCAACTGATCCACTGCCTCGGCACACATGGTCAAATACCCCTGCATAACCCACAAAGGAGCTTCAGAATAGCCCTCCCAGGCTGTATCCTGGATCATATTCCAACCATTTTCATCCGCCATGCGGCAGGCCAGTCGGACCGTGTCGTCATAGTTGAGATCGGTAACCTCCACCTCGGCCCCGTGGGAACGGATGGCCGCCACCCGGGCCGGGGCGGATCCCTTGGGCATGTAGATCACCGCCTTTTGCCCCAGCCGTTCCGCGGCCCATGCCACGCCCCGGCCGTGGTTGCCGTCGGTGGCCGTGGTCAGGGTGATCTGTCCGACTTTTTCACGCACTTCGTCACTCACCAGGTGGGCATAGGGCACTTCACTCAGGGGACGACCCAGCTTTTGACATATCAGTCGGGCCACGGCATAACTGCCTCCCAGCACTTTAAATGCCTTGAGCCCGAAACGAGGACTTTCATCTTTAACAAATATATCGGTATAGTCCCAAGTTCTCGCCAACTGCCCCAAGCGCACCAAGGGCGTAGGCTTATATCCCGGCAGTTGGCGATGAAATGCCCGAATCCCTAAAGCCGTGGCTGGTGAAAGTGCAGCTGGAAGTTCAGTTTCCCTCCGGTTTTGAATCAGATACTTGCAGTTTTGAGCAGGGATTTCTTTGACCATTATGCTACGCTCCATTTAGGTTTCACGAACTTCTTTCAGATAGTTATAAACGGTATACCTGGAAGCGCCGAACACTCTTGCCATATAATTGACCGAGCCTTTGACCATAAACACACCTGCTTTATCCAACTTGTGAACAATCTCTTTTTTTTCTGCCTTATCCATCATGGCCGGTGGTTTTCCGTGTTGGGTGACCGTGGCATCGATAATCGACTCCATGGACTCAGCCGGTTTTTTAGGAAAATGAACCAGTGTATCACCATTGGTACCGTTAATAGTGTCGTTCCTGTCACTGTTCGACATAAAGGTAAAATCAGAAAAAGCCTGTGAAAAAAACATGAAATCACTGATGTTGAAGTTGATGGCAAGGCACCCCTCCAGTCCACCAGATTCATTCCGTATGAATATGGATGCACATCTGAGCATCTTGCCGTCCTCTGTGGTGATCTTGTAAGCAATTTTATCGGGAACCTGATCACCGAACTCATCAAGCATCCGCATCATCGTGCTGGTAACGGGCGCTCCCACCGACCGATTGGTGACATTTCCTTCGATATGGACGACAGACTGGGTGATATCGGTAAAATCATGGATGACCACTTCACAGCGTTCTCCGAACACGCCGACAATTCCCCTGGCAATCCCTTTCAATATTTTAAAATTTTTCGGGCCCATAATGGCTCCATAGTATACAATAAATTGTTTGTCAACAAATAATTTGTTTGATATAATAAAAAATATTTGCCGCACTGCGGGCAGCAGGAACTTATCAACTCTCAAATAGAGGATACAAACTCATCGAGTTCGTTCAGATATTTTTTCTTCTCAATTGGATTCAGAAAGGACGCTTTAAAGGCGTTGCGGGCAAGCTTAGAGATATCGCTAAAATTCAATTCAAGCGCATGGTGCAGCGCTAGAAAATTTTCTTCTATATATCCGTCGAAATAGGCCGGATCATCTGAGTTTACGGTGACACACAGCCCCAATTCCAGCATTTTCTTGAGATTGTGCTGCTTCATATGATCAAAAACTTTGAGTTTAACATTGGACATCGGACAGACGGTTAAGGGAACGTGTTCTCTCACCAGATATTCCACCAGTCCGGCGTCTTCAAGGCACCTAATTCCGTGGTCTATCCGTTCAACATGCAAAAGCTTTAAGGCCTGCCAAATATAGTCCGGTGGGCCTTCCTCGCCGGCATGGGCTACGGTTTTAAAACCCCATTGACGTGCCCGATCGAATACCGTTACAAATTTTTCAGGCGGAAACCCCAGTTCAACTGAATCAAGACCTACAGCCGCAATTATATCTTTAAAATCTTGTGCCTTCTCAAGGGTATCCATTGCCTCCGCCACACTCAAATGCCTTAAAATGCACATAATCAGTTTTGATGACAAGCCCAACTGATGTCCGGCATCCACCATGGCCCGGTGAATTCCCTGCACAATCGTTTCAAATTTAATTCCCCGTGCAGTGTGGGTCTGGGGATCGAAAAATATTTCCGCATGGCGTACATTCTGCTCCGATGCTTTTTGCAGGTAATTCCAGGTCAAGCGATAAAAGTCATCTACTGTGAGCAGAACCTGTGCTCCCTGATAATAGATATCTAAAAAGCTCTGTAAATCTTTAAAATCATATGCCCTGCGGATATCAGCAGCGGATTCAAAAGGGAGCGCTATGCCGTTTTTAGCGGCAAGTTTCATCATCAGTTCCGGTCCGAGTGTTCCTTCGATGTGGACATGCAATTCCGCCTTGGGAATGCCGTGAATAAAAGCTTCCATTTCTCAGATGCCTCCTAAAAGGTTTTTTATGCATTAGCTTTTGCCGCGTTATCGAAAACGAGAAGTCATGATGTCATATGCTGACAGCAAAATAAAAGCATAAAATGACATTGACATTAGGGGGATGTTATGAAGGCTATCACAAGTAGGGGTAAGGGAAGCGTTGTCGATATCTTGCGGAAAATCGACCTGATCGGTTTTTCAGTCGTTAGCATCGGTAAACTTTATCCAGGTTAGGACACTGTAAATAACCAACGGAGACATATCATGCAATCTTATAATCCAGAACAGGCTCTATTGAACGCACGTAGAGAGTTTGGCGAGCACGGTGGTGTGGCACCCTCTGTTTCACGGTCGGCTACGTTTACGGTTATGCATCCGGACACGATGCCGGAAATATTTGAGGGCTTGAAAGGACCGGAAGAGGGTGGTTGTTTTCTTTACAGCCGTCACTTTAACCCTACCGTAGATGTCCTCTCCCGCTACCTGGCAGCCATGGAAGGCACCCAGGCAGCGGTTTGTACGGCCAGCGGCATGTCTGCAATCTCTTGTGCGCTTCTACAGGTTTGCAAAAGCGGTGACCACATTGTTGCCAGCGAAACCATTTATGGGGGTACCCATGCTCTGCTTGAATCTCTTTTACCCCAGATGAACATTACGACGACCTTTGTGAATATTACCGATCTTGAGGCGGTTAAAAGTGCCATCACCCGGGACACGCGTGTCATTTTTACGGAGACCATGGGAAACCCCACTCTTAACATCGCCGATATTCCCGCCCTTTCCACCGAAGCCCATGATAAGGAAATCAAGCTTATTGTTGACAATACATTTTCTCCGATGATTTTTTCACCCCATGGGTTAGGTGCGGATGTGGTGGTTTATTCGCTGACAAAATATATTAACGGGGCCAGTGATTTGATTGGCGGGGCCATTTGCGGGGAGAGTCAATTCATCCAGGAATTGATGAATCTGCATACCGGTCGTGTCATGCTGTTGGGGCCGACAATGGACCCCCGTGTGGCTTTTGATGTTATCCAACGGTTACCTCACCTGACAATTCGCATACGCGAACATGGTCTCAGGGCCATTGCCATGGCTCAGATGTTGAAAGCGATGGCTGTCAAAGTGATCTATCCGGGTCTGAAAGACCATCCTCAACATCAACTGGCCAAGCAGCTAGGTAACGCCGGTTACGGGTTTGGCGGTATTTTGGCCATCGACTGTGGCAGCAGTGAAAAAGCGGAAGCGTTGATGGAAGTTCTGCAAAATGAAGAAAAATTCGGACTTATTGCCGTATCTTTGGGCTATTTTGATACGTTGATAAGCTGTTCCGGTTCTTCTACATCATCCGAAATTGATCTCGAAGACCAGCAGAAAATGGGATTGTCACCCGGACTGTTACGTATCGCTTTGGGGTATACCGGCAACCTCGATATTCGTTTGGAGCAAATGAAAAGGGCCGTAGAAAAGGTTTTGTTTTCCGGTCCTTGATTGATCAGGATTCATCAAGCCATTGATGGGCTTCATACAGGCTACGGAATACCATGATAGGGTAGGGCGCTTCTTCAATACCGCTTTGAATTTCAAACATCCTCGAGAGCCCAAAGAGAACATCTTTCTGAGCCACAAAAGCTGTTTTGCCTAGGTCTCTTTTGCCTTCATATCGCGGTTTGAAACGGACAATTGATAGAACTTCTTCGGAAGTAAACTGTACGTCTGTGGTGTCAGTTAAATCCCATAGTACATGCATAGTCGGATCACCATCATAAAAAGCCTTGACCACGGGTAATGCAATATCAAAGGAAAGAACACCTGTGACTTTGAAAATGGTGAGATCTTTGGCCTTGTCAATGTGAGATGTGATCGGCATATGCGAATTGGGTGACGGTTAATTCTTTCCCGAAGTGAGCGGTTCAGATTTTAAGAATATTGAAATTAAAATTTATCATACCCTGTTGGAAAATGCAAATTATTGGAAGATTATGTTTTGATGTCGAAATTGTCTCGAATGATTTTATCGGTTCTCTTGTCTATTTTCGAAGATGAGTCGTTTTCCAATATCTTTCGGGCCATCTCCTGCGCCCGCTCACGGGTGTCCAAGCTACCATCTGCCACCCATGTGTCACGGAAGCGGCCATCGGTGATGCCGTTTCCGGCAAAAAACTCGGTACGCATATGCTCAAGTGTATGAGGAGACATGAGGTAATTTCCGCCGGGTCCCACTTCGGCAATGGCCTCTATGGCAAGGTGCTCATCGTCAACAATGATACCTTCCAGGACCCTGGTGCACATACCGATGATCTCGTCATCGATGATGTATTGCTCGTAAGCCACAGCCAGCATCGACTCCAGCATCCCCGCAGCATGATGAATATAATTGGATCCCCCCATGGCAGCCAGGAGAGAAGAGAAAGCCTTTTCCCAACCCGCCTGGGCATCGGGAATTTTGGCATCGGTCAGCCCTGATGAATTATAGTTGGGCACATTAATGTGGGCTGCGAGTTGGTGGATGGCGGCATTCATCATCCCAAACTCCACGGCTCCGCCCTGGTATCCCATGGTACGCATGTTGGCTGACCCTGGAATTCCCCCGTATAACATGGGGGCGCCAGGGTGGGTCAGTTGCCCGATCGTTAAACCGACAAGTTCTTCGGCATGCAGTTGTGCCAGGGTTCCGGCCATGGTCATGGGTGAAGTGGACCCGGCCATGGGGGCGGAAGAGAGTGCCACCGGTATTCGATGCCTGCAGGCTTCCTGCATGTTGAGGGTCGACTGGGTGCAAAGTTTCAAAGGACTGATGGCAAAACAAGTAATCAGTGAGAAAATAGGTTTGTCAGCCAGTTTCTTTTCATCACCGGCAACGATGGAAGCCAGCGCCAACATATCCCTGAAAGATTGACGGTCAATGGCACCCGTCATATAGTGTTTGGTAGTGGCCTGCATGGCTGTATACATGCAATTGACATCATAAACTGAGGTGGGAACATCATGTGCCGTGCATGGACGAAGGTAGAAATGTATATTGTCGAGTCGATCTACAATCCGGCCGATATTGTAGATATCCTGTAAACAACTTTTCCGTGCCTGACCTGTTTCAATATCGACAACCGTTACCGCCATCCCCCCGGTACCCATATAAACCCGGTCACCACAAAGGTCGATGTCATTTTGAGCATCGCGACTGTAGAGTATGACCCGCTCGGGTGTTTTTGAAATCTGTGATAGAATCAGGTCCGGCGGGAAATAGATTCTGGAATGTGCCCGATCTATTTTTGCGCCTGCATCTTCGAGCATTGCCAGCGTATCGTCTAAACCCTGCTCATAGGTGAAACCGATATTTTCGAGGATATAGAGGGCCGCCTGATGAATTCGCTCGATCTGTTCCGGGTCTAATGGTCGGTATTGTCCGCCAAGGTGTCCGCCGCTATAACGATTTTCCACTTCACTCTCCTGTGCGCTGATCCAAAGAGACATCCACAATTGATCGTTTTTCATGACCGAATTCATGTGCTAATTAGCATGGATATTTTGAAAGTCAACTCAGAATATATCCAGGATAAACTTAAAGGCAACGTTGGGGTTTGGGTAGCACAATTAGTTTGGTTATAGGGGAGATGCCGAGAAATCTCTGAAAACAATAAGGATCATTCATGCGACTATAAATCTTTTTTATTGCTTTGTTGCCGCTATAGCGGTAATATACATATTGCAAAGCATAAAAAAGCTTGTGAAATATAAATAAACAGTTATTTTACCGCCAAGGCGGCAAAAAAAGCCTCTAAAGATTGAACCAAGGTTTTGAAACACTTAAAAGAGCTATTTTTACTGCTAAAACGGTAAATTCAGAAGATGGAGGGATTAACGCTTGGATAGCAATCTCGGGGAAATTGTATATTTCCATAGAAGCAAAAGCGGACTGACACGAAATGAATTGGCTGATATAGCTGGTGTCGGCAAGACCGTAATTTTTGATATTGAAAACGGAAAAGAAACGATACGTTTTTCAACGTTGCAGAAAGTACTCAAAGCATTGAATATCACAATCATATTTACCAGCCCGCTGCTGGAGGTGTTGAATGAGAAGAGCTGAGGTATGTATGCATGGTTCACCCGCAGGCACTCTTGAGGAGATAGTGCCGTGGAAAAGCTACCGATTCACTTATTTTGAAAGCTATAAGGGGCCTCCTGTTTCGTTAACCATGCCGGTGAAAGAAAGGGCGTTTGTTTTTGATCGTTTTCCTCCCTTTTTCGATGGGCTGCTACCCGAAGGAATCCTTCTCGATGGCCTCTTGAAACAGCGTAAAATTGATACGTATGATTATTTCAGTCAGCTTTTAGCGGTAGGAAACGAATTGGTGGGTGCCGTTACCGTTGAGGAGATAACTTAAGGAAATGAACTTGTGCCCCATTACATATGAAAAATGTGAAGACGGTAAATATTCTCCCAGAGGTTTGAAAAAATTATCGCCTAGACTGAGATCGTTAAAAGACTTTCCATATTCTGCAGCGGAACAAATCAGGGAGGCAGTTGCCCGGGCTTCAAAAATGTCAATTCAAGGAGTTCAGCCTAAATTAAGCGTTCGTTTGAATATAAAAAATGCGATTTTCGAAGTTGTGGATACCGGCGGGCGCTATATTTTTAAACCGCAGACGATTCAATATAGAGAAATCCCGGAGAATGAAGATGTGACCATGCGTCTGGCTGAGCAAGTTGGAATCGATGTTCCTTTGCATGGTTTGGTGTATTCAACAGATGGCACCATGACCTATTTTATACGTCGTTTTGATCGTACAGGCAAATCCGGTAAAATCCAGATGGAAGATTTTGCTCAGCTCTCCGGCAAAGATCGGAACACTAAATATGAATCATCCATGGAGCAGGTTATATCCATTATCGAAAGGTTTTGTACATTTCCCATGGTCGAGAAGTTAAGGCTGTTCAATTTGACGCTTTTTAATTTCCTTACTGGAAATGAAGATATGCATTTGAAAAATTTTTCCGTGGTGAGACATGATTTGAAAATCGAATTGTCTCCGGCTTATGACTTGTTAAACTCAACGATAATCATAAACTCGGAGGAGGAACTGGCACTTCCTTTGAACGGAAAGAAGAACAAGCTAAAAAGAAAAGATTTATTGGAATATTTTGCGAAAGAATGTCTTGAGTTGACCCCAAAAACAATACAACAAACACAAAGTCGTATTGTAGCCGCATTCCCAAAATGGATTGATTTGATTCGACAATGCTTTTTATCTGATGCCATGAAGACAAAATATATCGATCTCATGCATGAAAGATTCAAAAGGCTTCAGTATTGATTGCGCAATATTGAGAATTTTCGGGAACCTTGCATGACTGCAATCGACATGCTATCGAGAACATTGTGAGCCTGTTTTGACTTTAAACCCTGCAGATGTTGATTGAGAAAGGATATTCCCATGAAAATAAAACAATGGCTGTTACTCCCAATTCTTCTACTGGCAGTGGTCTCCATGGCCCATGCCGAAGTGGACGCCCGGGTGGTGCAGACCCTCCAACTCAACGCAACCCCACTTGATATGGCAATTCCCGGCAACGGGCGGTACATTTATGTGCTTACTTCCGATGCCGAACTAAAGATCTTCAGGGAAAATGGTAACCTGCGCGACACGCTGGTGGTGGACCCTGGCGTGGACCACATTAAGCCGGGGCCGAGAGAAAATCAGCTTTTTCTGATTGACTCCGCCGGCAAACGAATTCAGGTGCTCAACCTGGATTTCATCCAAGAGATCCCCATTGACGGATCTCCCACCAAGGGATTTGCCGACGCGGCGGTGGCGGTGGCGGTTTTTACTGATTTTCAATGACCCTACTGCGCCCGGCTCGCGCCGGTACTCGAGCAGTTGTTCGAGAAATACCCCCAGCAGGTCAAACTCGTTTTCAAGAACCTCCCCTTGCGCAGCCATAAATTTGCCCGGCAGGCTGCCGCTGCCGCCCTGGCGGCACATGCCCAGGGTCGGTTCTGGGACTTTCATGACGCCCTTTTCGCCAACTACAGCAAGCTCAATGAGGCCAAGGTGGAAGAGATCCGCACCCTCCTCGATCTGGACAAGAGCGCTTTCGATGCCCAGCGCATGGCACCCCGTGTGAGGGGTCAGATTCAGAAGGACATCCAATGGGCCAGGGAAGCCGGTGTCAAGGGTACCCCCACAGTTTTCATCAACGGGCGCTTGCAGCGACAACGCAGCCTGGAGAGTTTCTCGGCTGCAGTGGAGGTGGAACTGCAACGGCTGGGCAAGTAAACCCCAAGGTTGCCTACTCTCTATCTCGCTCTTGAAGTTCTTTCTCTGCCAGTGTCTTTGCGGTCTTGGTAAAAAACCAATTATCTATATTTTTTGATAGAAAGGCGTATCTTACCTCATGGGTCAGGGCTTGCCTTTTCAACTCATGAGCGTATCCGATCTTTGAAAATCGCCAGAGTTTATCCGCATCTTTAACAATCTTTTCTTCCAGCGTGCACGGTTTTTTTCCAGAATCATGCCTTTCAATGATTTTTGTGATTTTACTGATTGTTAAGGTGTCGCAACCAATTTTTAACAGGATCTCCTGTGCAATTCCGGCCCCCTTGACTTCGTGAATACGATTTAGTTTCCGTGCTTTTTCACCTGTGGCCCGAACCCCATAGGCGGCCTCGATGTCTTCCGGCCTGAGCGCGGACCATCCGATATCGTGAAGAATGATGGCCGGTTCGACAATTTTCCGGTCACCGCTTTCCTTTTCGAGCAGAAGCAAGGCATACCCATGGGCAACCTGGGTGTGAATGAAATCTATACGCATGCGCAGGTATGGTTCAGCCAGTTGATAAAGTTCTTGAATGAATCGGTTATATTTCATATGTCGTGAAAGCGGTCGCATCACATGTTTTCGGTCAATGTTTGGTGGAGCATGTCAGCTTTTGCAACAAGGTTGTCGATTATCCGGTCAATTTTTTCCGTATTCATGGCACTGGACAAACCAACGACCCAGACGGCCATGGGGGGTCCCTTTTGGTTGTGGAGCGCTACGGCAACTGCCTTCAGGCCGGTGAGGTATTCTTCATTGTCAACGGCATACCCCAGCTTGCGTACCTGTTCCAGTTCCTCCAGGTAATCGCTCTCTTTCCATATGGAACGTGGTGTATAGCGTGGCAGCTTTTTCTTCTGGAGCAACTGTTTTACGACACTGGTTTTTGCATCCGCAAGAAAGACTTTACCGACAGCACCTGCAAAAAGTGAAATACTGGTACCGGTTGAGCCGGAAATCTTGAGCGGTACGGCAGCCTCCGCGATAGTTAAGATAATTACCCGTTTATTGATTAAAACGCCGAAAAAAACTGTTTCGCCTGCCGTATCTCGAATGGCATTGATAATCGGTTGGGTCAACTCATTCACTTTCAAGTAGTTCCAGCTATTAAAAGTCAAGTCGGAAACGACCGGGCCTAAAAAAAGCCCGCGTCCATTTGACTCCTGAGCTAACGCGCCTTCCCGTAAAAGCGCATGAACCAGTCCGTGGGTTGTACTTTTGCTGTAACCGAGTTGCTGGGCAAGTTCGGTGAGCCCGAGGGGTCTATGTGAAGCAGCAACGGTGCGAAGCAACTGGAAGGCCTTATGGACAGCGGGGGCTTGATAGCCCGGTTGTTTTGCGACTGGTTCGAGTATCGACATAAGACGTTCCTTTTAATGATAAATATGGGAAAATCATATTTGTTTACGCGGTTATCCTCAAACCTCAAGCTGGGTTGTCTTGACGGTCTACGGAAATTCGCTTTAAAGACGGCCAAAACTCGCTCCTAAGGCGCCGTAAGACCCGCCGCTGCCAGTTGTATTTAAAGATGCAAGTCAACTTGAATGCCTGCTTGCTATCTTTCATAAGATTCTTATAATATAAGAAAAGTTTCAACTCATTATTATAGGATTGCAGTATGAGCGTTAAAGTCAACCTACATTCAAGCCATCGTCAGTACACCGGCAACAGGAAAACCATCGAAGTCGTCGGCCGGACCATCGGGGAGTGCCTCAACGATCTGGTCGGCCGTTTTCCTGATATGAGGAACGTTCTGTATCATCGAGACGGAACGCTGAACAATCTCATCGAAATTTACCTTAATCTGGAAAGTACTTACCCGGACGAACTCAAAAAACCTGTACGGGATGGTGATGAAATCCAGATTACACTTATGCTGGCAGGCGGATAGCCCGTTTCGCGTCCCTGACGAGCTCATTGTCTGCGTTATCAGGAACTTGCAGTAGAAAAACTACGGCTGCGCTCCTGAGTGCCTTGTCAATGAACCCGTCAGAGGCGCGAAATATTCGGTGTGTTTCCAGAAGCGAATACGCAGGATTGGGCTAAATGACATTTTTACTAGATTCCCGTCGCACCTCCATGAAACACAAGGGACTTCACGGTTACGGGAAACACCTGGCGGTCGACTAAAGGCGCTCCGATATCGATCCATTCTCCTTCTTCCAAAAGAAGCTCATCCAAAGAGAGTAAGTTTGTTTTCAAGCCGGTTTCCCGCTGGATGACACTTCCTACGCTGCAGGCGACGTCCTTTTCAAAAATGAGAATGATCGGTATGTTCTTATGGATGGAATTGACAAGAGCGGCTTCAATCGATTTTGCAAACAACTCCAAGCGTGGATAGGAGGCCTGGACCGGGTCCTTGAAATATAACGCTACGATCTCTTCACCCTCATTTAAGTCGAATCGATTATAGGCGAGGTTTATCTGAGAGACAACATGCTCGACACTTAATTTTGAGCGCTCTACATCGACCCTCAGCACAGGGATATTTTTTAATGGAAATGTCAATTTTTCATCCATAAATCCGGAGCAACCCGAGATAGACAATGAATAAGCTCCCGCACCGATGACGGTGGCCCGAATTTTGTTCACAGGTTCAATAACAGGTGCTTTTAATCCGGGGAACAAGGTGATCAGTTTTTCTGCAAGCATGGTGCCGATGTCGCCATAATCGACCGGGGGCCCGTAGATAAACTCGGCCACACCTCCTGAAAAAGAATATTCGTCAATTTCATACTGAAAATCCAGCGGAGTGGAATTCATCAACTGTTTTGCCAATACCGTTGATGCAGGGCCGGTGATCACCTCCATTAGCACGTCGGCCATGGATGACGCGATTTTCTCCATATCCGCTTTCGGGAGTCGATCCCCCACGTCGTACCTCAGCCCGATATGTTCCATGACCTTTCTTGCAGGCCCGTCCAACTTGCGGATAGTGCCATCGGAATCGATAGCCAGCAATCTTCCGCCAACAGAAATGCAGCTTGTAGAGACAACTTCACCACTGACGGATATGGCCATGTTTGCTGTCCCGCCGCCGATGTCGCAAGACAGGATGGTTTTGTTCAGATCCTTTGATCGGGCAGTTGCACCGGACCCCATCGCGGCGAGCAGGCTTTCGAAGTTGGGCCCGGCGGTAGCTGCGACAAATTTTCCCGTATCTTTGGACAATGCCTCCACGATCTCTCGTGCATTACGCTTTTTTGCCGTCTCTCCCGTTATGATTACCGCACCCGTATGAATATCTTCCGGATCGATATCGGCCCGCTTGCACTCAGCCCTCACAAAGCCAATCAATCGACTGATGTCAATCGTATCGTTATCTTGCAGGGGTGTATCGATGATCTTTCCCTCGTAAACCACCTCTCGTTGCTCGATTTTGAAACGATGGGAGGGGGACATCTCATCCCTCACCAATACCAGATTCGAGAAGACCAGATGCGATGTCGAACTGCCGACATCGATACCCACAGAACGTAATGTGATTGTGTTGATATCCATTTTCATGAAATGTTCGGGCTAAAATGGCTCCTGGAGTGCTGTCGCCTTTTTTTGCGCGCCATAGAAACGTGTGGCCGCATCTCTTTGTTTCTCGGCGCTGATACGATCAGATGAAATATAATCGACAGCCTTCATCTCACAGAATCGCACGCACTGTGGGTCTCCCCCGCACAGGTCGCATTTGAATATCTTTTTGTCGATCCGGGTGTAATTCATGGCCCCGAAAGGGCAGATGCTTACACAAGAACGGCAACCGATACACGTATTGTAGTCGACATTTAAAAAGCCGTAATCCTCATCTCTGGATATGGCTCCCACCGGACAGACATTCAGACAGGGCGCGTCCTCACATTGTTGACAGATCATCGGAATATATTGACCCTCATCTTCCCATTTCACAATCCTGATTCTGCTTCTGGCGGGATTGGAAACACCGTCATGCATGACCGAACACACTATTTCGCACAAACGGCAACCGGTACATTTTTGAAAATCGACAGATAGAACTTTCTCCATTGTCTTTTCCTCTCCATTATCTATAATAAATGAGCTGGTTCCTGATCCAGGCCAAGCCGACGCAAGGTTTCAGGCGTTGGAACACCCTTTTTGTCCCAGCCGTTATGTTCATAGAACTCATCCACCATTTTTTTGAACTTTTTTCGATCGATTGTCAGTCCGATAATGTCGGGAGCCCCTCGTTTTAACGGCTCATCGAAATAGCGGTGATTGAGCGTATCGCCTTTGACAGGATCTTCCCGTTCAAGTCCTTCCCTCAGGTTGAACAACCTCTCAATATTGTTACAACGTTCGGAAACCTCCCAGATCTCTTCCGGTGTAAATTCAAGACCGGTGTTGTAGTAGATCACCTTGGGCCAGTCTTCGAAATTGGGCAGGGTGGCTCCTAAAAACACCGTGTGGTATTTACAGATTCCAAGGCAGTCGACGGCCATATAACAATTCTGCTGCCAGAAGACCTGCCAGGGTTTGCCGATGTATTCGGTGTGTTCCGAGCTTAAGGGGCCGTCATAAGGTATGGGACTGCTATATATCTTTCGAAGCACTTTTTCCGGAAGGTGATAGAGATCGATGGCTGGTCGGCTACGCAGATGATCGGAGCCTCGGGAAGCCGTGGCAACATTGAGGGCCAGCGCCGGTGTACCGCGTTCGTCGGAGTGGAGATTGCTCATCCCTTTTACCTGGATGAGGTAATCAAAGGATTTTTTACCGATCTTCCGGGATGCCGGAATGCCGCCGTCGGCCAGGACGTCCCCCAGCCACCCCTTGCGTTGGCAAATTCGGTGAACCATCTCCAACAGTGCCTCGTCATTTCCGAATCGGAGGTCCAGCCCGTCGGTTTCTTTGGTGGTGATGATGCCAAGTTCAAAAAGTTCCATGGCCCATGAGATGATGCTGCCGATCTCCAGGTTATCCACACCATACTGATTGACCAGGTGATTCCCTGTCAGAACCGTTTCCGCTTTTCTGCAGTCCGGTTCAGCACCGAAGGCGCCCTGGGATGTGTATTCCGGTCCTTCATCATATTTTCCGGCATAGGGGCCTGACGGAACCTTGTATTGGGCGCGGCAGTGAACCTGGCAGCCAAAGCATCCTGTCATGTGGTAGGGTCCTATGGTTTCTGTGGCGATCTCATCGATCCTTTCGGGCTCGATGTCGTCGGCGTTTTCAAGCTGATTGTATTGAAAATTGCGGGTACGTAAACCACCCCAGCTATTGGTAGCCCCCCAGATAAACGGTGTGCCCAGTGCGCCCTGGGTTTTGTTGACTTTGGCGCTGGTGATCTGATCGATGAACCGTTTGTTGTAGTCCAGAGCTTCGATGGGATGGGCGATTTTGATGTCCATGGT
>QMMS01000032.1 GCA_003647375.1 Deltaproteobacteria bacterium | reverse complement strand
CAAATTCGAATGATCAAAACAAGCCTTTGGAGATACAAGTTGCAAACTATTACTCCGGCGGTTAAATACCCCACAGTTGTCATTCCCGCGGAGGTGGGAATCCAGAAAGACACTGGATGCCGGATCAAGTCCGGCATGACGGAGATGGCTATTTAGTCGTCAGGTTAATATGTTTAAATCATTTGAGCATTTGATGTTTGGATTTGTTTCGTATTTCGATATTCGGATTTAGTATTTATTACACGCTGAATGTGCATAACGTTAACTCTTATAGGGTTGAATCAGTGCCGAGCCCTTTGGACCCGGGTATCTACACCTGTAAATAATTAAGCGGCAGAGCCGCGTATGATAAATTCGCAAAGCGAATTTATAAGGGGACATTATGGAGAAACTATTGCTTGAAATTGGTGCCGAGGAAATACCGGCTGGTTACATAATGCCGGCACTGAAAGCGCTGTCGACGAACCTCAAAAATAAACTGAGTGCTGCCCGTATTGCGCATGGGGACGCCAGACTGTACGGTACACCGAGGCATCTGGCCGTCGTGATCGATAACGTTGCCACACGGCAGAAGACCATGACGACGGAGGTACTGGGGCCGCCGGAGAAAGTGGCCTACGATAGTACCGGTAACCCCACCGTGGCGATTCGGAAGTTCGCCGAGAAGGTCGGCGTGGATATCAGCGTCCTTAAGGTGAAAAAGACGGAAAAGGGATCCTATGTGTGCGCCAAGGTCGTTGAACGGGGTCTGGCGACCCGAACCATTTTAAAGAAGATGCTGCCGGAGGCCATTCTGGCCATACCTTTTCCAAAAACCATGAAATGGGGTGAACTGAACATCACCTTTGCCCGTCCCATCCATTCTATCCTGGCCTTGCTGGGGCCGCAGGTAGTGCCGTTTCAACTGGGTAATATCAAGAGTGGTCGGACTACTTTCGGCCACAGCTTTATGAATCCGTCTAAAATTAAAATCACCGAACCAGGAGAATATGTGGACAGACTGCAGTCCGTCCATGTGGTGGTGGATATGGAGGCGCGAAAAAAGGAAACAGCCCGCGAAATCGAAGCCGCCGCCGCGGGTGTTGGCGGCAATGTCCTGCCGGACGAGGACTTGCTCGATATCGTCACCAACCTTGTGGAGTATCCGGTGGCAACCGCCGGCAGATTCGATGAAGATTTTCTGGACATCCCCCGTGAAATCCTGATTACGGCCATGCGGGAACACCAGAAATATTTTGCCGTGGTGGATGGTGCAGGGAAACTGATGCCCTATTTTATTGCTGTCAACAATACCCGCACCAAGGATTTAAAACTGGTGGCAAGAGGGCATGAGCGGGTACTGCGGGCACGGCTTGCGGACGCACAATTCTTTTACCAGAGCGATGTAAAGACGCTTTTCGGTCCGTGGAATGAACGTCTGCAGGGGGTTCTTTTTCAGGCCGCCCTCGGCACCATGGCGGAAAAGATCCAGCGGGTCATGAAAATCGGTGCCCATGTGGCAGGGATGGTGTCCGCTGATTCAACCTTTCATGAACGTGTGGTACGGGCGGCCGGTTTGTGTAAGGCAGACCTGGTGAGTCAGGTGGTGGTGGAATTTCCCAAGCTGCAGGGGATCATGGGCCGTGTTTATGCTACGCTTTCCAAAGAACCTGCGGATGTAGCCTCGGCCATCGAGGAACATTACCGGCCGACCTATTCGGGGGGCCCTCTCCCGGAAACATTGACCGGCGCTGTTCTGGCTATTGCCGACAAGATCGATTCCATCTGCGGGTGTTTCTCGGTAGGCCTTGTGCCCACCGGCGCTTCCGATCCTTATGCGCTCCGGCGACAGGGTATCGGCATTATCAATATTATGCGGGACAAGGGACTGTCGATTCCGTTGAAAGACATCATCTTGAAATCGCTGGCACTCTTTTCAGAGAAAAACCGAAATGATATTGAAGAGACAGCCGAAAAGGTTCTCACCTTTTTGAATAACCGCATGTCCCGTCAGCTGATGGGCGAAGGATGTTCAAAGGATGTTATCGCCGCTGTCATCAGTACCGGGGCAGACAGTGTGCCCGAGGTGTGGAGCAGGGTCAATGCCCTTGAGAGGCTGAAGGGGGCGCCGGATTTCGAGCCTCTGGCCATTGCGTTTAAACGTGTGGTCAACATTATCCGTAAAGCAGATGGATTCGAAGGTGCTGAGGTCGATGAACAGTTGTTTGAGCATCCATCTGAAAGCGATCTTTATGCGGTGTTTAAAGATGTCAAGCGCCGGGCTCTGGCTCATCTAAAAAAGGGCCGTTTTGAAGAAGGACTGTTGGAAATTGCGTCACTGCGGGATCGTGTGGATGCCTTTTTTGACGGAGTCCTCGTCATGGCTGAAGACAAGGGTGTCAGGCATAACCGACTGGCACTTCTCGGTGTTATTGCCGAACTTTTCGATAAATTTGCCGATTTTTCAAAATTGTCGGCCTCATAAGGGAGGATAGCGATGCCGTTTGACCCTGAAAAGGATAAGGTACTGAAAACATGGCGGTGTGAAGAAACCGGCCTCATCATCTCCATCAATCAATATAACGAAGGACAGCCCAAGGTACAGATTGGACCGCGAATTCTCATGAAGAAGGATGGGGGAGGCGAGAGGGCACCCATGAAAGCCGGCCGGTTGACCGTGGAAGATGTGCTGTGGCTGTATGACGTGATCGATGAGGTGAAGGAGACGTTGACGGGACTGGCCGCACCGGTATAAAAGCCAATAGTAAAGATGAACGTCCAACATCTGTTCGAACGCTGAACATCGAATATAGTATTCTATCTTATTTTATAAAGGGACAAAGTAACACACAACACAAGCGCCTGCGCTTCACGACTGCCGTCTACATTCGACGTTCAAGTTTTTTTTGTTATTCCTGAATTCTTTGGATCACACTCTTGGAGAAAAAGCTCCTTATAGGGGCAAACCAATGCCTTGCTTTCTGGACTTGGATTCTTTACTATTACTCCGGCAATTAAATATGTTAAGGCTGTCATTCCCGCGCAGGCGGGAATCCAGCAAGGTACTGGATGCCGGATCAAGTCCGGCATGACGCATTGAACTATTTAGTTGCCAGGATAATAATGTAATCTTGCAATGGGATACGATGCAACTCTCTCCTGACGCCTCACCTGTGGTTAGACCCGTCAAGACCCGGAACACACCCGAACTCGGGCCTGTCTCCGTGATGGCGGCAACCACACCTGATTTCCAATTGCTGAAAGGTCTCATGGGTTTTGAAGACCAGGGCAACCGGCATCTCTACACTGCCAACCTTGCTGTTGGATCCGGCCGAATAGCCGGCATGTCCCTGTGCGGACCCTTTATCGGTGCGCCCTATGGAGCCATGATCCTGGAAACGCTTGTCGCCTGGGGGGTTACCCGGATTATTTTTATGGGATGGTGCGGTGCCATATCGAAAGACGTCCACATCGGTGACATGATTGTTCCTGTCGGTGCATTGGTGGACGAGGGGACTTCTCTTCACTACCTGCGAGAGACAATGGATATTGTCCCACCGTCGAATCTTATCCTGGAACAGACGCGGCAGACATTGGAATCGGACCGGATGACATATCATGAGGGCCTGGTGTGGACCACCGATGCGGCATTTCGGGAAACCCGGGAAGCGGTTCTATCCTTTCAGGAAAGAGGTGTCCTGGCAGTCGAGATGGAGTTGTCAGCTCTTTTATCGGTGGGTAAATTCTATGATATGGATGTGGGCGGCCTCCTGGTGGTGTCTGACGAGCTTTCCAGCCTGACCTGGAAACCGGGATTTAAAAGTGAGCAATTCAAGCAAGGACGGAAAGATGCGGCCGGTACTGTCAAAAAGCTCTGCGAGGGATTGACATGACGGACATGCTGAATGAAATTGCCCGAACCCTGCAGGTTTACAACGAGGCCTATCGAAAAGGCTCGCCCATTGTCAGCGATGCCGAGTACGACCGGCTGGTGGAGGAATTGCGCAGCCTCGATCCTGAGCATCCCTTTCTGCACGCTGTGGAGCCCGAGGCATTTTCCGGCAAAAGGGAAATTCGGCATCCGGTTCCCATGCTGTCCACGGACAAGGCCTATACCGGAGAGGCACTTGAGCGGTTTGTTGCCCGGGTGTCCAAAGCAGCTGAGGCGATAGGTGCCGGGGAGGTCATTTACCGGGTGACACCGAAGCTGGACGGTCTGGCCGGGCGGGACGATGGGCAGGTCTTTGCCTCCCGCGGCAACGGTGAGATCGGGTACGAGATCAGCAGTGCTTTTCAAAAAGGTGTTGTTCCCAGCGGGGGACGGGGTCTCGGCACCGGCGAGATCGTTATCCGTAAATCTTATTTTGACGAACACCTGTCCGGTGAATTTGA
The DNA here is from genome assembly GCA_003647375.1 of Deltaproteobacteria bacterium. Next base: position 19,273 of record QMMS01000032.1, on the reverse strand, counting down.
GCATCCCCGCAACATGGTAGTGGGCATTGTCTCGTCGGACACGTTGAATGAATTTGCTCAAAAGGCACTCAGGGACCAGGCAGTTCATTTTGTGCCCTACAGCAGACTTCCCTCCTGGGAGGGAAATGCGGATGCGATGCTGAGCCGTATGAGTATTATTGTAGCGGACCTGGCCGGTCAGACAGACTACCCCATGGACGGTGCGGTTGCCGAGGTGGTCAATCCGGAGATCAGAGAGGTCATGGGAGCCACCGCCCACCATTACCGCTGGCAGATCGCCATCAAGTCAAAGGGTGACACTGCCGTGACGGTGGTAGAGGAGGTCACCTGGCAGGTGGGGAGAACCGGTAACGTTACACCCGTCATGGAGGTTCGGCCCGTGCTTCTTTCCGGCGCAACCATCAAGCGGGTGACTGCCCATCACGCCGGCAGGGTCTCCAAGGAAGGTATTGGCAGGGGCGCAGAGATCGAGATCATCCGCAGTGGAGAGGTGATTCCCAAATTGGAAAAAGTCATCCGGACGTCGGATGTGGTGGTACTTCCTGAAGACTGCCCGGTGTGCAAGACCCGCCTGACCTGGCAGAACGATTTTTTGAGGTGCCCCAACCGTTTCTGCAGAGCCCAGATCGAACAACGTATCAGCCACTGGTTTAAAACCCTTGGAACAGCCGACTGGTTCGGTATCAAAAGTATCCAGAAGATGGTAGCCAACGGGTTCGACACCCTCGAGAAGATCTATGCCTTGACCGAAGCGGATTTCATCGGCATTGAATTTGGCCCGGTACAGTCCCAAAATCTAACCAAAGCATTGCAAATCAGCCGGACCAAACCCGTGGAAGACTGGCGGTTTCTGGCAGCTTTCGGTATTTCGAACCTGGGAACGGGGGACAGCCGGAAGCTGCTTTCCCATATGACATTCGAAGATCTCCTGGAAGCGGATCGTGACAGCATCGAAGACATCAACGGTTTTGGTGGGATAACGAGTCTGTCCATTCAGGAGGGTATTCAAGATCTCAGAAACACCATCGACCACATGCTGGCTCTCGATTTCAATCTTGTGAAAACGCCCCTTGTTCATGAGATGCCGGCAGCCGACAGCCCCCTTGCCGGAAAGGGAATCGTCTTTACCGGCAAGATGCAGCAGGGCAGCCGGGAAGCCATGCAGTCCAAAGCGCGGCAATTGGGCGCCAGGATGCAGACAGCGGTGAGCAGAACCACGGACATGCTGGTGTGCGGCGAGAAGGTGGGGGCGGCCAAGATCGAGAAGGCGCGTTCTCTGAATGTCACTATCCTATCCGAAGGAGAATATCTCGAAATCATCGAGAAGGGATAGTGTTTATTGAGTTTGTTGGGTTGTTGAAATGGCAAGTATTGGCGACTATATACCGTTTGCCAAGTGCAACTCAATAAATACAACGAACACAATAAACATGTATACAGGGTAAAGGGGTCGAGGTTCCAACGGGGTAATCATGGAAAACAAGATCAGAGCCCACGCCATCATCACAGGCAGGGTCCAGGGCGTCTTTTTTCGGGTGGAAACTCAGCGTGCCGCCAGGAGCCACAGCGTGAACGGTTGGGTGCGGAACAAAATGGACGGTTCGGTGGAAGCTGTGTTGGAGGGTGAGGAAGCCGATGTAAAGGGTACACTCGCGTGGTGCCAAAAAGGGCCTCCCCATGCGCGGGTCAGAAAAGTGGATGTCACCTGGCAGAAATATACAGGTGAGTTCGAATTATTTGAAGTGACGTATTAAATGCATCCCTTACTTGTTGCTCTTTCTCATCCCATTTTATTCCCTATTTTGTATGCTTTGTAAACAACGTCCCCTCTATTGGTATTTATAGGAGGAATAGGAAGTCGGTTTGAAAGCCTATTATTTTGAAAGGAGTTCAAGGGCGATTCGGCAATAGGTTTCCACACCCGTCAGGAGAATTTTCTCGTTGAAATCGAATTCGGGGTTGTGAACCGAAGCACCGCCCTTGCGACCGGCGCCGAGAGCGAAAAAGCAGCCCTTGGTCTTCTGCAGGAAAAAGGAAAAATCTTCACCGCCCATGGTCTTTTGGGGTGTGACGACGCGATCTTCCCCTACGACGGTGGCAGCACATTTTTTCACCAATTCCGACATCTCGGCATCGTTTATGGTCACGGGATATCCCTGGGTGTAGGTCAACTCGAAATCGGCGCCCATGGAATCGCACACGCCTTTGACTATCGTGTACAGGCGTGACTCCCATTGCTCCCAAATACTTGCATCGAATGTTCGAGTGGTACCACTCAATTCGGCCACACCTGGAATGATGTTAAATGCTGTTCCTGCTCTAAAGGTACCAACTGTGACAACGGTCGGTTTCAGGGGATCCGACTGTCGACTCACGACACGCTGAAACGCACTGACCACCTGCGTTCCCACTTCAAGCGCGTCCACGCACACATGCGGCATGGCCCCATGTCCACCATTTCCGATAATTTTTAAATCAAAACGATCCATGGCTGCCATGAAAGGCCCTGATCGAACACCAATAGTACCTTCGGGAATATCCGGCCACACATGGCAACCAAACGCAAAGTTCACCTGTGGATGATTCATTACACCGGCCTCGATCATGGGTTTGGCACCACCGGGACCTTCTTCGGCAGGTTGAAAAAGGAATTTTATATTGCCGCAGAGCCTCTCGCGGAAATGGTTTAAAACGGTCGCTGCACCCAGCACCATGGCCATGTGCCCATCGTGACCGCAGGCGTGCATCACGCCGTCATGTGTGGATGCAAAGGGGAGATCGGTTGATTCCGCAATGGGCAGTGCATCCATATCCGCTCGAAAAAGAATGGTCGGGCCTGGTCTCCCGGTTTTCATCATAGCGACGATACCGGTTATGGCGATATCGGAATCTATTTCGAGATCCATTCCACTCAGGTATTGTTTCAGATATGCTGCCGTTTTCTTTTCTGTAAAGGCTGTTTCAGGGATTCGATGCAGGTCACGACGGGTTTGGATGATGAGATCCCTGTGTTCTTTGAGACGCTGATGGATATCGCTCATTTAGTCATTCCTTACCTGTAAGATTGAGGACATCGAATCACTAATTGGATTTACGAACGACGAGACTCCCGATGGAGTATCCCGCGCCAAAAGAACTGATTACCCCGAGGTCGCCGTTTGCCAGATCCTGTTTGTACAGGTGAAAAGCAATTATTGAACCGGCTGAAGCGGTGTTGGCATAGCGGTCAAGAATGATGGGTGCCTCTTCAAAGGTTGCTTTCCGTCCAAGTAATCGCTGGATAATCATCTGATTCATATTGATGTTGGCTTGGTGCAGCCACCAACGCTTGATGTCAGCGATGGTGAATCCCAGGCTTTCCACATGGCTGCGGAGATGCTGCTCGGCCATGGGGCATACCTCCTTGAATACTCTGCGGCCGTTCTGATGAAAAAGCTTGTCGGCACCGAAAGGGTCCACATCGTTGACACGGCTGAGATAACCCATATTGGAACGGACATTGCTGGAAAACTGCGTCATCGCCTTGGTACTGAGGATTTCGTAACTCTGGGGGGCTACACAGGTGTCTGACCGTTCCACGATCGTGGCGGTAGCTACATCCCCAAAGATAAAGTGACTGTCCCGGTCGCAGTAGTTGACCTGGGGTGAGGTCAACTCCGGGTTGATCAAAAGAACGCAGCGGGCTGTGCCGGCAATCACCATCTCATAGGCTCGATGCAGAGCAAAGGTGGCAGCCGAACAGGCGACCAGCATATCGAAAGCGAATCCATTGATCCCTAATTCGTTCTGTACTTCAATGGCAATGGACGGATAGGATCGCTGCGTGTAGGCACAGGAGACAACCACCGCATCGATGTCTGCAGAGTTTTTACCGGCGGCTTTGATAGCGTCCTTGGCGGCGTAGAGTGATATCTCCGCTTGGGTGGAAAGCGATTCCTCCGGGCGCTCCGGTATGAGCGGACGCATCCGCCCGATGTCCAGAATCCCCTTCTTTACGTAGGAAAAACGCTGCTGGATTCCTGAAGCTTTGACAATGAATTCAACTGAGGACAGGGGTTTTGCCTCGAGTTCGCCCTTTTCGATTTCCACCGAGTGCTCAGTGTTATACTGATTTGCCCAGCGGTTATAAGAGGTAACCAATTCTTCGTTGGTGATGACGTTTTCAGGTGTATACAGACCGGTGCCGCTGATGACGACGGAATATGGTTTTACTGATGACATGATGGTCCTTATTTTTTAAAAGTCCGAAAAATATATATATCGCAACGCCGATGCGTTGGGATAGCAAAAACGATTCCACAATATGACATTAGAAGAGCGCTTCCACAAACGCCTCGGGATCGAAATCCTGCAGGTCGTCGATCTGTTCCCCCACACCGATATATTTCAGAGGGATATTCAACGTGCTGCAGATACTCACGGCAATACCGCCTTTGGCAGTGCCGTCCAGCTTGGTGAGGGCGAGGCCGGTGATGTCCAGGGCCTCGTTGAACAGTGTGGTCTGGGAGATGGCATTTTGACCGGTGGTGGCATCCAGCACCAAGAGGATTTCGTGGGGGGCTTGGGGTAATTTTTTAGCAATGGTCCGTTTGATCTTCTTGATCTCTTCCATCAGGTTTATTTTCGTGTGAAGCCTGCCTGCCGTATCGATGTAAACAATATCCATATTGCGTGAAAGCGCAGCTTCGATACTGTCGAAGACGACGGCCGAGGGGTCAGCATTGTCCTTATGTTTGACGATGTCGGCGTGTGCCCTTTCGGCCCAGATCGTGAGCTGCTCGATGGCAGCAGCACGGAAAGTGTCGGCCGCTGCAATAAGCACTTTCTTACCCTGGGCGGTCTGCCTTGCCGCTAGTTTGCCGATGGTGGTGGTTTTACCCACACCGTTGACACCCACAACCATGACAACGTGGGGTTTTGCCGGCGCAGTCTCTTGGATGGGCGTTGATTGACCGATAATGCCGCCGATTATATCCTTGAGAACCTGTTTGAGGTCATGGGCGTTTTTGATTTCGGAAGCGTCTTTGGAGATCGTATCCATGATGTCCATGGCGGTGGACACGCCGATATCGGAGGTGATCAGCATCTCTTCCAGTTCTTCCAATAGCTCGTCGTCTATCTTTCGGTTGCCCGTAAAGAGTTCGTCGATGTCTGTGGTGAGGATTTCGCGTGTCTTGGAGAGTCCTTGCTTGAGACGACTGAAAAAACCTTTTTTATCTGAGTGGGTTGATGGATTTACGTTCATAAAAATTATTTTACTCACTCCAGGTTGTTTAGGATTTTTGTAGGCTGTTAGGCGTTTTACACGCATAACCTACAGTCTAATAGCCTACAGCCTGTCTGCCTGATTAGTTAGTTGGCCTGCGCCTGCCTGTCGAAGTTCACCGAGACAACCTTGGACACGCCTTTTTCGCCCATGGTGATACCAAACAGGGTGTCTGCGAATTCCATGGATCGTTTGTTGTGAGTGATCATGATGATCTGCGATTTCCGGCCGATCACCTTCAACAGGTCATTGAAGCGGAAAACGTTGGCATCGTCCAGGGGGGCGTCGATTTCATCCATGAGACAGAAAGACGTCGGCTTTATAAGGAAAATGGAGAAGATAAAAGCGATGGCGGACATGGCCTTCTCGCCACCCGAGAGGAGACTCATGCGCGTCAGTTTTTTGCCTGGCGGGTGAATCATATATTCCACACCCGTCTCCAGGGGCTTGTCCGGGTCTGTCAGGATCAGTTTGGCCGTGCCGCCCTCGAACAGACGTGGAAAGACTTCGGCAAGTTTTTCATTGACGGCATTAAACGTGTTGATGAAACGCTCCTGGGTAATCCGGTTGATTTTTTTGATGACCTTGTGAAGATCCTGGATGGCCGTGTCAAGGTCTTCCTGCTGTTCGATGAGAAAATCGTAGCGGGTTTTCAGCTCATCGTATTCATCGATGGCACCCAAGTTGACGTCCCCGATTCTGGCAATTCTGGATCCCAGGCTTTCTTTTTCTTCTTCCATGTCTCTGACCGGCAAGGGGGTGCCCTCAGGCATTTTTTCAACCTGTAGCCTCAGCTGGTCGATAGTCTGAAAGTATTTTTCCTGGAGGCGGTTGGCGATATTCTCCTGTTTGATGGTCTGCTGTGACTGCTCCAGTTCAAGCAGGCGAATATTCTGGAGCGTGGTTTCCCTGGCCTTCTGGATGTTCGAAACAATACCGTCTTTTTCCTGTAACTCTTCGTCAATGGTCAGGTAATCTGCCTCGTTCTGTTGAAGTACCTCTTTGAGTTGTTTGAACTGCGTATACATTTGGGACAGTTCGTCATCTAAGTGCTTGTTGTTTTCCTTCAATGCGATGCGTTTTTCTTTTTTGATGGTGATGTCCCGGGTGAGCTGCTCCAGTCTTTTTAAACCATCCTGCCAGAAATCCTTTAGACGTCTCAGGGTATTATGGTTGTTTTCAACGCTTGCGATGAGTGACGTGTGCTTGAGGCGCAGATCGATAATCTGCTGGTTGGCGCTTTCGAGGGTCTCCGTGACGCCGCTTATTTTTTGATTGGTATCTGTGACGGTATTTTGGGCATTGCGAACGTTTTTCTCTATTTCTGTAATGGCCTTTTGAAATTTGCTTATCTCGACATCGATATTGTTTTCTTCTCCGATGAGTTGTTCCCGCTCGAGGAGCAGCATTTCCAGATGGCGTCGGGAATGTTTCAATTCCTCAGCGGCCTTGTAAAGATTTTTTTCGGCCTCTCTTTCTTCAACCAGGACATTCTCTTTCTTTTCGATATGCTGCTGCAGGGTCTCTTCCAGCTTTCGAACCTCTTTTCCGAGAGCTTCCCGGGCCTTTCTTTCAGATTCAACTTTCTTGTCGAGTTGTGCCGCCTGGCGGGTCAGTCCCTTCAGTTCCTGTCTTTTGGTGAGAATGTTGGACAATTTTTCCTTGCTGCCGCCCAGAAAGACACCCTGGTGAGAAATGATGTTGCCGTCTTTGGTGACAATCGTCTGAACGCGGCCATTTCGGTTGAAACGGGTACGGGCCGCGGTCAGGTTGTCGGCAACAAAGACATGTCCCAGGAGCGCATGGGCGACATTTTCAAAACCAGGTTTCACAGACACATGCTGCAGTAGTTTTCGGGACGACTCGGTGCCGTCCTGGGTATTCGGCGATACGGGCTTGATGCCCGGTATGGGAATAAAACCGCCCCGGCCCTCGCCTGTGGCCTGGAGGTAGTCGATGGCCTGCATGCCTGTGTCCTGATCCTTGACGATGATATACTGCAACGCATCTCCCAGAACCGATTCCACCGCTGTTTCGTACGTCGGATCCGGTTCGATGACTTCTGCCATCAATCCCATAATATCTTTAGAAAACCCGGTGTCGACCCCGGATTTCTGTGGTTCCGGGTTTTCAGAACCTGGCGTCTTATTTTCCGGCAGGTCCTGGTGAATGCGCATAATTGCCTGAACACCGTCGCGGTACCAGGCGTAGCTTTCGGACAATTTCTTCAGCGCCGAGACCTGTGACCGGATCTGATTACGTTCCATTTCCGTAGATTGCGTCTGTTTAACCTGACGGCTCAGGGCTTCTATTTTGGTGTTGACCCGGCTTTCAATGGTTGTGAGCTTATTTTTTAATACTGTCAGGCTTTCACGGAGAAGGGAAATATCTTTTTCATGTACCAGAACAGATTGTTTTGCTTCCTGGACATGCTGTTCGGCAGTTTCGATATCCTGGTCTATGCGGTTCCGCCGCCGGGCCAGATTTTCTTTGTTGTTGGAGGCATTCTGGTAGGTATTTTTGTACCGTGCTTCCTCGGCAACCATCTCCATGAGGGCTGATTTGCTCACCTCTATCTGTTGATTCAGTTGTGTGAGCCGGTCGCGTATGTGCTGATATTCCACCTGCTTTGCATCGATCTGGGATGTGGCCACTTTTTTTTCGGCAGATAGAGACGTATATTCTTTTTCGACGACATCGATCTCTTCGATGATGCTGGTATTTTTTTCTTCCAGGCCGTTTTTGGCTGTTTCAAGTCCGATCACCTCATGCGCATACCGTTCGATCTCATTGCGCAGGTGGCCGATGTCCGTTTCTACCCGGTCTATTTTACGCTGGGCCTCGAATGATTGCGACTTCTGGGCCGATATTTCCTGGTTCTTTTCCCAGCGTTTCAATTTAATTTCTTCGACCGCCGCATCGATTGTCTTTAACTGGGAAGTATGCTGGAGATCGTCGTCTTTTCGTGTTTGAAGCAGCCGGCTGGTGCCGGCTATTTTTTCGGCATATTCATCATAGTAATGGATCCCCAGGTGAATGTTGAGGATCTTGAGCCGGTCCGAGTATTTTTTATACCGCTCGGCTTTTCGGGCCTGTCGCTTCAGACCCGCCATTTGCCGTTTGACTTCCGTTATGATGTCGCTCACCCTTAAGAGATTCTGGTGTGTTGAAGCAACCTTGCGCAGGGCTTCTTTTTTTCGGTTCTTGTATCGCGTGACCCCGGCGGCCTCTTCTATATACAGGCGCCGCTCATCAGGGCCGGCGTCCGTAATGATCCCGATGTTGCCTTGCTGAATGACGGCATAGGTCTTGGCTCCCATACCACTTCCCATGAAGACGTTATGGATGTCCTTCAAGCGGCAGGGCTGTCGATTGATAAAGTAGGCACTCTCTCCTGATCGGTAGAGTCGTCTCGTTACGTTGATTTCGGTGAAGTCTTTGAGTTCTTCGGGGGCTGACCCGTTGTCGTTGAGCAAAGTCAGGGAGACTTCGGCCATGTTCAAGGGCGGTTTGCCTTTGGTGCCGGAAAATATAACATCTTCCATGTGCTTGCCACGCAGCTGCTTGACACTCTGTTCACCCATCACCCAGCGGAGTGCGTCAACAATATTGCTTTTGCCGCAGCCATTGGGGCCGACGACAGCAGAAATACCCTGGGGAAACGCGATGGCCGCCTTTTCCGGAAAAGACTTGAATCCCAGTATTTCCAATTTTTTCAGCTTCATGAAAGGTGTTCTCCTGATACGGTAATAACAATCGTGTAGCGATTGTTATTTGTGAATAAGAATTTATAACAAGGAATGGGGGTGATGTAAAGAAAAAACACAAGGGAGAGTGCCAAATTCGGATTTTAGACACAAGATGTGGATTTAACAATCAGTTTTAGGTTTTAAGTGCTAAGTTTTAGGTTCAGCTAAGAGCTACAATGAATTACGCGCGAAGCGCAAATATCGTCCGATAGGACAAATGTCACACGAAGTGTAAATGACGCCCGTAGGGCATAATAACGCACGAAGTGCATGTGACGCGAAGCAGGTTAAAGAATCTGGCTCAAGAATAGCTTGGTCCGGTCGTGTTCTGGGTTTTCGAAAAAATGCTCGGGTGTACCCACCTCGACAACGGCACCGGCATCCATAAATATAACGCGGTCTGCCACTTCTTTGGCAAATCCCATCTCGTGCGTGACCACAACCATGGTCATGCCTTCTTGCGCCAGTGTTTTCATGACATCGAGGACCTCACCGATCATTTCCGGGTCCAGGGCTGACGTGGGTTCATCAAACAGTATCACCTTCGGATCCATGGCCAATGCCCGGGCAATGGCGACACGCTGCTGTTGCCCCCCGGAAAGATTGTCCGGGTAGGCCTTTGCCTTGTCGGAAATTCCGACTTTATCAAGGAGGAAATTGGTTTTTTCCCGGGTGTCCTGCTTGGATCTTTTTCTGACCACGAGCTGGGCTATAGTAACGTTCTCATAAACGTTTTTATGGGGAAAAAGATTGAAGGACTGGAAGACCATTCCCACTTCAGCACGGACTTTATTGATATTGGTTTTCGGGCTGAGAACATCGATGCCGTCAATGACGATATGGCCTGATTCCGCTCTTTCAAGCCGGTTCATGCATCGTAACAGGGTGCTTTTCCCCGACCCGGAAGGTCCGCAGACAACCACGACTTCGCCGGCCTTTATTTTACAGGATACATCGACAAGCGCTTTGACTTCATGCGGTACAAAGAAAGTCTTGTAAATGTTTTGAACATCAATCACTTTATGGCACTCCTCCTCTCAAGGTGTTGAACGAACATGGAAAGGGAAAAGGTCAAAACCAGATAAAGTACCGCCACGACCAGGTAGATTTCAAACGGCTGCAGACTGGCCGATACGGCCTCTCTTGCTGCTTTGGTCAATTCGCGAATGGCGATAATACCTAAAAGCGACGAGTCTTTGATGAGGCTGATAAATTGTCCCGCAAGGGGCGGCAGAATGCGTCGAAGCGCCTGAGGTAGAATAATGTACCGCATAGACTGGGCATAGGTCATGCCCAGCGATCTTGCTGCTTCGGTCTGACCGCGATGAATAGATTGTATGCCGGCTCTGACAATTTCCGTAACGTAGGCGCCGGCAAAACAGGATAGTGAGGCAACGCCGTACCAGAAGGCGGAAAGCCGTCCCAGGCCATACGTGGCAAGGATGTCGTTGATAACCGTTCCAAGGACAAAATACCAGATGAGAATTTGTACCATCAACGGTGATCCGCGTATAATTTCAACATAGATGATGACTGTCCATTTTAAGGCCGGATTCGATGAAATTCTTGCAAGTCCCCCTGCCACACCGATAAGAATACCAAAAATTGTAGCCATGAGGCTCAGTTTCAGCGTTAGCCATAGGCCGATCAACAGCAAACCGGGTTTCCATTTTTCATATACGCCTATATTATCTCCGAGAGATATGATCTCCCCTTCGACAACTGCTAAGCCTTCTGTCGGGACCGTGTATAAAACGGTTTCCGTTTCGCCTTTAACCGCAACCGTGGTTTCCTCTGCTTTCCTGACAATCGTGTCAACTTCACCTGCGATTTCGGAATTGATCTCAATCGTGTCTTGGTAGACAAAGTAAATAGGCATGCGATTCCAGCGCCAAACATATTCGATTTTCTGTGTCGCATACAAAAAAAGCCCGGCCACAAATAGTATAAACACAACGAATACGCCTACCCACATATTGTATGAAGCAGGTCTAATTGCCCGTTGATTTTTCCCGGTTGCGTTCATAGTTTTCTTTTTCAATAACCTGTGATGAGCGTTTTAAATTTTAAGAATAGGGTTTCTTACAAAACAGGCCGGCCACCCATAGAATGAAGATAGCCAGCCTGTTTACTGTTAATCAATTATCTTGACAATTCGATGATTACTGGAGTTCCTTTTTCCAGTCAGAGCCTATGATCCACTTGTCGTATATTCTTTCATAGAATCCGTCTCCTTTGGATTGCCGCAGGAAATTATTCAGATAGTTGAGGAAGTCCGGATCGCCTTTATTGATGGCCCATGCCAGCGGCTCATACGTAAACGGCTCGTTCAGGAAAACGGTTTTTCCTCTGCCCTGGCTGCCATAGAGGAAACCACAGAAAGGCAGATCGTAGACCAAGGCATCGGCCTTGCCGTTGATAACTTCCAGGCCGGCCTCTGCTTCGGATTCAAATCCTTTGTAGGTGGCTTTTGGGATGTATTTCTTTATGGCCTGCTCGCCGGTGGTACCCATCCTGGATGTCAGGATAAATTTAGGATCATTCAGGTCTTTGAAGGACAGAACTTTTCCTTCATGCTTTTTGTTCAGCAGAATGGATTGTCCCACTACGATGTAAGGATCCGCAAAAAGAATCTTGAGATTTCTTTCCTGCGTAATGGTCATACCGCCCATGATAATATCGAACTTATCGGTCATGAGGGCGGGAATGATGCCGTCCCAAGCGGTGTTGACGGGTACGAACTTTACACCCATTGATTTGGCGAGCCTTCTGCCGAAATCCATGTCAAAACCGATGAAGTTACCCTTTTTATCCGTCATTTCAAAGGGCACATAACCGGATTCGAAACCAACACGCAATTCCCCTCTTTGAAGAATTTTTTCAACATGAGACTTTTTTGCCAGTTCAATGTCGGCACTCATGGCCGTGGTGGAGAAAAAAATCCCTGCGAACAGGAATACAGCCAATCCGAACAATAAACCCTTTTTCATTTGCAACCTCCTTTTTGTTTGAATGTCATCCAATACCAGTAAACGCTGCACAACGCGTTTTTTCCAAAATCGAATGAAATGGCGAAAAATATTAATACCTGAACTGAGTGATTATTTCCGAAGAGATGTGCCGAGATCTTGATGGAGGAGGGTTCGCAAAAAACGTAGACATACCGGTGGATCTGTCGAGGCTTTTTGCGAAACCTTGATCCGCAAGAAATTGGTGCAGATCGAGATAAAAATCGCTCAGTTCAGGTAATATATTATGCGATAGATAAAGTAAAGGATTCTTTGTTAAAACGATTGTTACGAACACCTTGACAGGGACCCTTTCCAACGGATATTATACCATTCCGTACTATTTATGAATCAGATGGGAAAATGGAGGTTATGCATGCAGGATTCACAAGGCATCTCAGTTGACGAACTGATGAAAAACCCGGAGATAGGAAAGATTATCGGTCGTGACAGTCAGGAAATGATCGAACGACGAGCCCATGTGCCACTTGTCTGCGAGGTTTTTCACCAGCCATACACCCGACTGATTCCCGAGGACACGTACCAGTTCCATTTCGATCGGGAAGCCCGAAAAAGTTTGCCGGCCATCATAGGTAACGTGGTGCAGAAAGTCGTGGGCGAAAATGCGTCGGACGAAGCGCTTAAGACAACATACGAAAAGCAGCGCAATATCGGTATTGTTTTCTCCGGCGGTCCTGCCCCGGGTGGTCACAATGTCATTGCAGGTGTTTACGATGCGGCAAAAAAGGCGAATCCGGAAAACAGGGTTTACGGGTTTCTGCTCGGACCGGAAGGTATTGTGGAAAATGATGTCACAGAAATAAACGATGAACTTGTGGACCGATATCGAAATCTGGGCGGCTTTACCATGATCAAAACGGGTCGTACCAAGATCGACACGCCCAAAAAAATGGCGCTTTCCAGGGAGACATGCCAGGCGTTGAACCTGAGTGCTCTGGTGGTGGTCGGGGGAGACGATTCAAACACCAATGCGGCATTTTTGGCCCAGGAGATGTTTAAGGACAATATTCAGGTCATCGGGGTTCCGAAAACCATTGACGGTGATATTCAAGTCAAAGACGCCCGGGGGCAGGTGCTGTGTGCCATGTCCTTTGGTTTTCATACAGCGGCAAGGGCGTTTGCCAACTCGGTGGGCAACCTGTGTACCGACAGCAGTTCGGATGTCAAATACTGGCATATCTGCAAGGTTATGGGACGGGTTGCCAGTCACCTGGCACTTGAAGTCGCTCTGCAGACCCACGCCAACATAACGCTCATCGGAGAAGAACTGGCCGACTATACAGATAACCAGCGCATCCAGGCAGCTGAAAAGAGAGGGGAAACAGACTACCTTGCTTATGGCATAACCCTCCGGCATCTTTCCCGTGTGATATGCGATGGCATTGTCAGGCGGGCTGCTTTCGGCAAGAACTACGGCGTCATCGTGATACCCGAGGGTATCCTGGAGTTTGTAAACGAGATACAGGTTTTCATTATAAAACTGAGCACGATTATCGCGAAATACAATCAAACCCACGATTCAGATTTCCATACAGCTTACCCGCTCCTGGAAGGCAAACTGGAATTCCTGAGACATTTGGCGCGCCGTTCAGTAGAAGAGGGTGGGGTTGCCGTGTGGAATCGGAGGGATGACGATCTGTTCAACGACATTCCGGAATTTTTCCAGGAGGGTCTTTTAATTGAACGGGACAGTCATGGAAACTTTCAGTTCTCACAGGTGCAGACGGACAAGGTTGTCATGGGTCTGGTGAAGGACTACCTCAATATCCTGAAAGAAAAGGGTGTTTACAAGGTGGGTATCGACCAGGATGTATACCGGAAAAGCATGACCAGGGGCGGGTTGGACCCGGATCTCTATGGCAAGGCGATTTTCAGGAATTATCCGGGCGACAAGTTTCTGATGGTAAAGAAATCGATTATCAGTATTAAAACGCTAAAGCGGGTACTCCTACGAGCGGGTCTGATCCAAAAATCCGATGACATTCCCGTGCCGGTAGGAAATATGTACCGGAAATCGGTTCCAAAATTTAAAACCCAAGCCCATTTTTACGGCTATGACGGGCGGGGAAACAATCCCACCCGGTTTGACTGTAATTACACGTATAATCTGGGATGGACGGTTTTCAGCCTGATTGCCAACGGAAGTACCGGGCAGATGGCAGGCATCAAGAACCTGGAGAAAGATTTTGCGTTATGGGAGCCCATCGGCATTCCGATTGCGCCGCTGATGCACCTGGAGGAACGCAAAGGCAAACTGGCCCTCGTGATCGAGAAAAGCGTCGTGGACATCCATTCCACCGCTTTTCAGGCTGCCAAAGCATCCAGGGAGAAGTGGCTTGCGGCCGGTCCTGCAGAAGATGACTACCGGTGTTCAGGCCCCATCCGCTTTGCAGGCAAAAGCGAGGAGAGTCGACCCATCACGCTGGTATTGAATGCCATAAAAATATTCGGGCAGTCGTATTGATGAATTCGGAAAAAGTCGAATTCATCAAGTATTTGGTGTTTAGTATTTTGTATTTAGCATGGAATATATTATGATATACCAAGCTGTTAGACTCCAAAACACTAAAAACCAAACACCAAACACCAAACACCAAACACCAAACACCAAACACAAAACACCAAACACAAAACACTCTCGTAAAAAGTAGCTTTTCTGACTTTTTGCGAGACCATCAGTATTGACTTGAGAGATCAGATTAGGTAGAAATAAACACTAGTGGCGTCATGACGCAGGTCAGTTTTCAAATATTGCGACAAAGTCGCATTTCATAAAAATCGTATAACGATTTTTATTGAGGAATGATGTCGATATGGTCGATATTGAAAATAATGATTCTACCGGCGGCTCCGAGCGACGAAAGCATCCGAGACTGGATTTTCACTGTAAAGCCACCATCCGGGGAATCCATCAGGTGGTAAAGGTAACGGATATCAGCCTGGGAGGATTCTTTTTTGAGTTGGCTACGAAGAGAAAGTTAAAACTCGATATCCTGATAGATGTGAGCATGCGGTTACCAACGGAAGAAAACACGATTCGCTTCAAAGCCAAACTGGTTAGCCAGGGAAAGCGGGGTATTGGCTGTAAATATGTGAGTCTCATGCCTGACACCAAGAAAGCCATTCGAAACTGTTTCGAGACATTCAAGGATACCATACCCATCGCCTAAAATTCGAGCATTTCATAGACCTGATCTGCCCCGGCACTGCGTTATTGAAGATTCTCGAAGCAAACTGAGAGTAATCTTCGACCGTAAGGAATTCTGTCTATTTCGGATTCGCTCGCATTCCCCGCGGCAAGCCACTGGGCACATGCTCGCTATTGCGGTTCAGCCTTCGCAGTAGAACACTACGGCTTCAGGCTGAAATGCCTTACGCCAGAACTGATCAGGCCTATGAAATGCTCGAATTGCACCCTCCATTTCCGAACGATATTTTCTAATCTGAAGTATATAATCCAACCTAAGTATTTTACGAGGTGAGGTTGCCGTAGCTGCAAGGAAGATGCTGTTCCGCTATAGTGGACTATGCGGTATGGCATCTGACGCAGCAGATGCGGTAAGATCGCCTCGTAAAATATTTAGGCGAGGTAATCTTCCCACAACCCCCACATCAAACTATGTTCACTTTCATATCCAAAACAATAGACTTTCAGGAAATCCCGTGCATCGTTGGATAGTGGTTCAAATTTGATGCCGATGATGATACTCGTGCCGCCGGGTTCTTTTATTTTTTTGCTCCATATTACCCAGCCTGGAATGGAAGTACCATCGCCGGATGGTAATTTGATCTCCACGATCGACTTGGTATCCGATAAGGCTTCCGTTCGCATGGAGCCATATTTCAACCCCAGATCAATACAGACGCCACCCAACGAGATGTCCCGACTCACGCCTTCGAAAGCGACCGGAGCGGCGTTTCCCCGGCGCAGTGCCAGCATCATCGTGGCACGAACCGGGTTGTCATGTCGGGTTGACCGGCGGACGCTTGGCCATGATCGTCCATGTTCTCTGCTGGGAGGGCCCTTGTACAGTTTTATTAAAAGCTGTTCCAGATGGGGATATTTTTGACAGGTTTCGGCGAGAGCAGTTTTGCTGATCTTGACCACTTCTACCGGGGTGAGCGTTTTGATATCCGATAGGGATGTTGTTTTTTTTTGGATTGGAAAAACATCACCGAAAATATCATTGTCAAAAATATGCTGCGTCAATGGTTCCGATCTGTTTTCCTGGGCGTTGACCAACTGTACGACTTTTTCCTCTAGCGTGCCTGAAACAACGAAAAAAACATCGCTACAGGTCTGGCCGGTACGGATGATCGTCCGGCCGGCATCGAACCGCTCCCTTACCAGTCTCAGCATGAGGGCTATGAGTTCCTGGTAGGTTATGTTGACAAAAAGAAAGTGGAGAGGAGATTCCTCTTTTATACCGAATCGCAACGCTGAATGAAATGAACGGCCTTCTGCGTGGGTAGGTTTGAAAATACTCCAGGCCAGTATTTTCGATACAATCGCTTGAAATGTCTTATATTCACCCAGAAAATTCTGGGTGGCACGGGTATAACTCTGGAAAGCATCGTTCTTTTTTTTGCGCTCCGATAGAAAATCGCCATAGGCTCTGTAAATGTCACCCTTGTCCGGGAAAAGAGACATCAGATCTTGATATTCTTTTTCGGATGTGAGGCTCAATGACCCGTCAGCGATTCTGTTCAGGATGCTGCGTTTATATTCAGTTTGAAAAATCATATCAGGTCGGCTACTATATTATACACCCCTGCAATGGCTTCGCTGGACCGGTCGATGGCGGTCAGGGGCGCCATGCCGGATATCATGTTGTCTATCTGATTGTCCCGCATGATACTTCCTAAAATTGTCGGGTGAATCATCAGATATTTTTGTGAAACGAGCTGAATGATACGTCCGGCTTCCCGGTCTCTCGGGCTTTTCGTCATGTTGGTCACGAGAGCTGGACGTATTTCCTGGATCTCCCGGCTGAGCAGATTCATGTCTTCTTCGCTGTTGTTTTCCTGCACCGCTTTGAGGAGGTCCTTCACGGTCCGGACATTCATATTGTTTTTTGGATCCATAGCCGTTTTGATCGTAGCGAGAAGGGCCGGCTTTTGACTGCTTAACCTGCTTAACTTGCGATACACAGCATTTCTGACAAAGGCATAAGCGTTTTGAATCGAAATTGGTTGAGGTGTCAACACCACGATCTTCCTGTGGGCCATAAGAAAGAAATCGAGAACATTGTACGAGGTGCCCGAACCTAAATCGAGTATCGCAATATCGGTGTCCAGTTGCGAAATACTTTGCATGATTTTTACTTTCTGAGCAAACTGGAGATTGGCTAAAGACAGAATCTCGCTGGCACCGCTCAGCAAGCGCAGATTTTCAATGCCCGTTTCAATGCAGATTTCTTCAAGATGATCGTATTTCTTGGTGATGTAGTCATTGATGGTTTTTGGTGGGCTCTTTATCCCCAGCATGGTGTGGAGATTTGCCCCGCCAAAATCGACATCGATCAGGACAGTCCGTTTGCCCATCTGAGAGAGCCAGAAACCAAGCAGCGTGCTGATAACACTTTTTCCCACGCCTCCCTTGCCACCACCGACAGCCCAAATGGTTGGGCTCGGTTTTTTATTGAGATTGTTCGCTTCTTTCACAGGGTTCCTTTCATTTCACGTACGTTTCCCACAGGTCCCAAATCAGGTTTTGCTCTCCGTCGCTCCCGAAACAGTATTCATCCAGAAAGTCTCTGTCGGCATCAGACAATGTTTTAAACTGAATACCGATGAGCGATAGGTCTTTGTTTCCTTGCTTATCTTTTCTGACCCAGAGAACGGTTCCCATAATTTCGAGGGTTTCGTCGACATTGGGTAGATAGAGCTGTAACATCGTGTCTAAATCTACCACTGTTTTCTGTTTGACACTCCAGTGTTTATTCTCTAATTCGATGCAGGCGCCTCCCAGTGATATGTCCCTTGTATACCCCACCGAATCGAGTTCGGTTTTATCGTCCGCCAGAAATATTTTCAGATTGATCTTGATGGGGATTTCATGCCTGACGGAACGTCTGACGCTTGTCCAGGCTCTTTCTTTGGCGTCTCCAGAAGGGCCTTTGTAAAGATTTTCGAGAAGTTTTTCGATGCCTTTATGTTTTTTAAGGATATCCGTCAGAATCGGTTTTCTTATTTTTACGAGTTCCACAGCAGTGAGGGTTTTAATATCCGACTTGGAAACATTGAACTGTTCCAGGGGAAAGGCTTCTCCAAAAATATCATTATCGGATAGGAATTTGACGGAGGTACTAGGTGACGCTCCCCGTTTATCCGCAGATACATGTGTCCTCTCTTCGATTGTCCCCGAAACAATAAAGTAGATGTCGTTCCCGGGGTCTCCATATTTAATCACAAACTGATCAGCCGGGAATCGGACACGAATCATTCTCAGCATGATACCGATAAATTCGGGGTAGGACATTTCGGCAAAAAAAGCCTGGAGCGGCGATTCACCCAAAGCTGTTTTTCGAATGGCCGCGTGGAAGGATCGCCCTTGTTCATGGTTGGGTTTGACAATGCTCCACGCACGGATTTTGGCAACGATTGCCTGAAGTGCTTTGTTGGCTTGAATGTAAAGATCGGCTGTTTTGCTATACACCTGATAGGCAGTATCGGTCTCTTTTTTCTGGACGAGAAAATCCGCGTATTCCCTGTGAATATCCGCGTTGTCATCGAACTGCTCAATCAGCTTTTCAAATTCTTCTGTTGTGGACAGCCGCAGGGATCCTTCGACAATTTTCTGAATGATGTTTTTCTGGCTCTCGTTTTGATTATTCAATGTTGACTCCCCACATGTGATTTTATTCCGTCATTTAAAACCTGGTCCTCTGGGCCAGGTCAGAGATATTTGGCTATACCGATGGCGGAAGTTACTTAAATCCGAAGCACAAAATTCGAAATCCTAAACAATACCTAATGAACCAAATTCGAATGATAAAAACAAGATCTTGGAGATGCAAGTTCAAGCACTATGTTTGAATCATTTGAGCATTTGATATTTGGATTTGTTTCGTATTTCGATATTCGAATTTAGAATTTATCACACGCTGAATGTGCATAATATTAATCCCTTATAGGGTTGAATCAGTGCCGGGCCCTTAGGACCCAGGTATCTACTTATAGGGCATCCCGTATTTCATCGATTCGAGCGTTGAGCATCTCGCTTTTTT
>QMMS01000031.1 GCA_003647375.1 Deltaproteobacteria bacterium | reverse complement strand
TATTCGGGACATATTTAGGAAACAGGGTATGATTTATGGAAGATATCATCATTTCTGTTGCTCAACGTACATTGGTCGCCGGTACCCCCTTGCTCTTGGGTACTATCGGAGAGATCATCTGTGAAAGATCCGGAATCCTGAATCTTGGCGTGGAGGGGGTCATGTCCATCGGGGCGGTAACGGCCTTCGTTGTCACCTTCTATACCAACAGTCCCTGGCTTGGACTTTATGCGGCTGTGTTGGCTGGAATGGTGATCTCGCTGGTTCACGCCTTCGCCTCCATAACCCTGCAGTCGAATCAGGTGGTGTCCGGACTGGCATTGACCATGCTGGGGCTTGGCATCTCCGGGCTTGTGGGCAAGCCCTACGTGGGCAAACCCCTTGCGGTCAAGATGCAGACACTCCCGATACCGTTTCTATCCGACATCCCCTTTGCAGGCCCCGTTTTCTTTAACCAGAGCCCATTTTTTTATATGGCGATCTTTCTGGCTGTTGCGGCGTGGTTTACCCTGGAGCATACGCGTATAGGCATCAAGATTCGATCCACCGGGGAGAACCCGAAAGCCACCGAGGCCCAGGGCGTTCATGTTTCCTTGATACGGTATGCCTGTGTCCTGGCCGGGGGGGCTTTTTCGGGGATGGCCGGCGCCCATTTGTCCGTGTCCTACAGCAAATCATGGATTGAGGGCATGACGGCCGGCAGGGGCTGGATCGTTATCGCGCTGACCATTTTTGCGCTCTGGAATCCCACGAGAGCCATTGTCGGTGCCTTTTTATTCGGCTGCATATTCGTGCTTCAGTATCTGCTGCAGCCGTTGGGTATTTCGCCCAATTTTCTGGCCATGCTGCCCTATCTGACGACACTGATGGTGCTGCTGATCATTGGCCTGGGGGACCGACGAAAACTAAATGCTCCCGCCATGCTGGCTGAGCCCTATAAGCGTGGGGAACGGTAATTCACGCCACGAAACCCGTCTACCGAAACGATGTCCGTATTTGTACCGCCATTATTCAGCATTGAATTCCGGTCATAATCTGGCATTCTCGTGATCAGTCCTATTCTCTGCGCGTTTCAGGTTTGCGTGCAGCCATAATCGCATGAGGAGGCTGCTGTATGATTGATCAATATATTACCCCGGAACTGCTGTTTGCACGTTGTGAAAACTGGAACACACCGACATGCCCACATCAGAGAAATGCCATTATGGGGCTGAGTATTATCAATCAAGAGCATCTGTTTTTATTGTCCGATGAAACAGTGTCCCAGCTCAAAAAGATTTGCAAGAGGTGTTCCGCTTTCAAAAAGAAATGCTGATGATAACCGCATACTTTAAAGCGGCAACGCCGCGTCTGATAACAGCGCGCAGCGATGTTATTTAGTGGTTGTTATTTCCAGAGTTTTTGGTTATGTCACGGTGCTTGTTTCAATGCTCATCAACGACGTTCGACTAAAAGGAACAACCCATGCTCGGGACCATAGTCAACACCGTGGCTATCATCGCAGGAAGCCTCATCGGACTCCTTTTTAAAGGCAGTATTCCCGAAAAATACGGTAAAACCATTATGCATGCCATCGGTCTTGCCGTGATCCTGATCGGACTGAAAACAGCGCTCAAAACCGATGATATATTGATCATTATTATCAGCCTGGCCCTCGGCAGTGTCATGGGCGAACTGCTGCGCATCGAAGACCGGCTCGAACAGTTGGGAAAAGGATTGGGGCGCCTGTTGCCGGGAGACAACAACGGCGTGGCCAAGGGGTTTGTGACGGCAAGCCTGGTCTATTGCGTGGGGGCCATGGCCATCGTGGGGGCCCTGGAGAGCGGATTATCTGGAAACCACCAGACACTTTTTGCAAAATCACTTCTGGATGGTATCGGGTCGATTCTGTTTGCCTCCACTCTCGGTATCGGTGTGCTCTTTTCTGCCTTGTCTGTTTTCTTTTATCAGGGGGCTATTACACTGGCTGCCTCGACCCTGAAACCGTTCCTGACGCCAGGTGTCGTGGCTCAGATGTCTGCAGTCGGAGGCTTGCTGATTCTGGCCATCGGGATCAATCTTCTGGAGATAAAAAAACTCAAAATAGGAAATATGCTCCCGGCGATTTTTATTCCGCTCATCTATCAGTTACTTAAGCAAGTAGTGACCTGATTTATTTCGATATTCGGATTTAGAACTTATCACGCGCTGAATGTGCATAATATTAATCCCTTATGGGGTTGAATCAGTGCCGAGCCCTTTGGACCCGGGTATCTACTTTTCCCCATAGATGATGAGCTTTCTCCGCAGGGTATTCAGACCAATCCCCAGGATCCTTGCGGTCTTCGATTTGTTTTTCCCCAGCTGTCTGTAAGCATGGAGAATATGGATTTTTTCCACCGTTTCCAGAGAAGCAAGGGGTGTTGTACCCGCCGATATCATCATCGTCTTGAGCCGTTTTTGGCGATGGATGGATTCGGGGAGAAATCGGGGAGAGATGGGTTTTCCCTGGGCCAGGTTGGTGGCCGACTGCACAATGGCTTTGAGTTCCCGCACATTGCCGGGAAAGTCATAATTTATAAGAATTTCAGTGGCCTCGGGCGTAATAAAATTTCCCTTGTCAAGATCGTAATGGGCCGAAAGAAATGCCCGTATCAGCAGGGGAATATCCTTTTTGCGTTCCCGCAGAGGCGGTAGGTGCAACCATCCACCCCGGATGCGGTAATAAAGGTCTTTCCGAAATTGTCGTCGCTTCATGCGGTCTTCCAGATCGGTGTTGGTAGCGGCAACAAAACGAACATCCGCATGTTTGTCGGCGCTGGTTCCCAGCTTGAGGTACCTACCATCCTGCATAAATCGGAGAAGTTTTCCCTGAACTTCCAGGGGAAGAAGCCCAATCTCATCCATAAAAAGGGTTCCCTTGTCGGTGTACTCCAGATAGCCGGCCCGATTTTTTTCTGCTCCTGTATAGGCCCCTTTTGTGTGCCCGAAGAATTCGGCATCGAACAGATTTCCATTGAGAGATGCCATGTTGATGGCTGTAAATGGGTGGGCTCTTCTGGGGCTGGCCTGGTGGATGGCCCGTGCAAGTAATTCCTTTCCTGTTCCGCTTTCACCTGTGATGAGCACAGGGACATCGCTGTCCGCATGAAGTTCAGCTTCCCTGAGAACCCGCATCATACGGTTTGAGGTGGTATCGATTTCTTTGAAGGCCTCTTTATTCTTTAGACGGGGTACGGCCTGCTGTTTTCCGATGTCCCGGAGATCCAGCAGGCGTTTGTGCTCCAGGGCACGGTGAATGGATAAGGCCAGATCTTCTTTTGATACCGGTTTTAGCAAATAGTCGTAAGCACCTTTTTGCAGGCATGTCACAGCGGCTCTGGCTTCGTCCACCGCCGTAATGATGATACATTCGGTGATAGGGCTGAAATTTTTAATGATATTTAGAAGCTCCAGACCGGTCATGTTCGGCATGGTCATGTCCAGCAATGCCAAATCAACCGGTTTACCGGTTTCAATCAGCGATGCCGCCTGGAATGGATCTTCCTCGAGATGTATCTGTCTGAAATGGAGATCTTTCAGGCGACGCTTCATGATTTCAAGAAAATCGCGATCATCATCTACGACAAGAATCTGCGGCTCCATACCCTTCCTCCTACACGTGAAATAGTTTTACGAGTTGTAATGACCATGCCAATATGGCCTATGCCAAATTGGCCCATAACATTCAATCCCCTTACAATACAACATAAATTTAAAGTCATATGCCAAAATGGCATGGCCACCCTGATTGTGAGGTGTTGCCCTGGTATGTGTTTTTGGTCGTACGGGAATATAGTTATTTGATATTGTGGACAATATTAAACAACTCCCATTTAAGAGGTTTCTTGGCACATTCATTGCTAAGTTATTATTTAACACATTAGAATTAAGTCTTTTCTCGCATGCTTCACATCCCGGTGTTGGGGGAACTGCGAGTTTCATAGCACCGGACGCCGGCTTTATTCGGAGGTAACCCATGAGCTTAAAACAGAAATTAGTAGCAGGGGAATTTGCTGTTCTTGTAGAAATGGAACCCCCCAAAGGGGTAGATGTTTCCGTCATGGTTGCAAATGCACAGAAAGTAAAGGGTATCGTTAATGCCTTTGTTGTACCGGAAATGCGTAATGCTGTGATGCGGATGAGCTCCCTGGGCAGCGGTATGATCCTGCAGTCAAAAGGCATGGATGTCGTTATTCAAGTCAATTGCCGAGACCGTAACCGCCTGGCCCTACAGGCCGATCTTCTGGCGGCCAACGGTTGCGGGATTCATAACCTGATGGTGGTCAGGGGAGAAGACCCCGGTTTTGGCGATCACCACCAGGCAAGAGCGGTGCATGATATTGATTTGACGGAGTTGTTGAAAGTCATCCAGGGACTTCAGAATGGACGCGACATGGCCGGTATCGAGCTCAATGGTGCCCCTACTTTTTTGGTGGGGGCAACCGTCGATGCCGGAGCAAGGGATAAGTCGCCTGAGTTGATACGGGAAGAAATGGATCAAAAAAGAGAAGCCGGCGCTGAATTTTTCATTACCCCGCCGTTATTTGATCTATCTACCATCGAACCATTTCTCAAGCGTGTGGATCGTTCAGAAACCAAGATTATTCCAACGGTTCTGCTGCTGAAATCCCTTGGTATGGCTCGTTACATATCCCGTAATGTCAGCCAGATGTTCATTCCTGACGCGTTGATCCAGCGTCTCCAGAAGGCACCGGATAAGGTCAGTGAGTGCATAAAGATTGCCTCGGAAATGGTCCAAACATTAAAAAAGGAAGGCTTTTGCGGTGTGCAGCTTTCCACAATTGGGTGGGAAGATAAGCTTCCGGCGATACTTAAAGGGGTTTGAGGAATCGAAAATGACGAAACAATCAGGTGAGGACAAAAAAGATTTGGTCGGTTCGGTCATGGTGGTCGGTGGTGGCATCGCGGGTATGCAGTCGGCCCTGGATCTAGCAAATTCAGGCTATTATGTGTACATGGTCGAGTCATCCTCGGCAATTGGTGGAATGATGTCACAGCTGGACAAGACATTTCCCACCAATGACTGCGCCATGTGAATTATTTCACCCAAACTGGTCGAGGTCGGCCGGCATCTCAACATCGAACTTCTTACCAACACCGAACTCATGTCTCTTACGGGTGAACCGGGTAACTTAACCGCAAACATCCGTCAGGCGCCCCGGTACATCGACATCGATAAATGCACCAGCTGTGGTGAATGCACAAAGGTCTGTCCGGTATCCCTGCCCGACGACTATAATGAAAACCTTGTAGAGAAAAGAGCTGCCTTCAAACAGTACCCCCAGGCCATTCCGGGCGCTTTTGCCATAGAAAAAAGAGGTACGGCTCCCTGCAAGGTATCCTGTCCGGCGCATGTTAGCGTCCAGGGATTCATCGCCCTGATCCAAGCAGGAAAATATTTGGAGGCCCTGAAACTGTTCAAGCAGGATCATCCCTTTCCCGGTGTCTGCGGCCGGGTGTGCCATCACCCCTGTGAAGGAGCCTGTACCCGAAACCAGGTGGACCAAACGTTGTCCATTCAGTATCTGCACCGTTTTCTGGCAGACAGGGATCTTGAAACGGAGGCTCCTTTTGTACCGGAGAAGAAAGCAAAACGACCTGAAAAGATAGCAATTATCGGAGCAGGTCCGGCCGGCCTGACCTGTGCCTATTTCCTGGCCATAGAAGGATACCAGGTCACGGTCTTTGAAAAACTGCCCGTACTGGGCGGCATGCTGACCGTCGGTATTCCGTCCTACCGTCTTCCACGCGATAGTATCGAAAGTGAAATTCAAATCATCAAGGATCTCGGGGTTCAATTCAAGACAGGTGTCGAACTCGGAAAAGACATCACCATCGACCAGTTGCGCAAAGACGGGTTCAAGGCCTTTTTTCTCGGTATCGGGTCCCATGAATGCAAGGTCCTGGGCATTGAAGGGGAAGATCAAGAAGGGGTTTATCCGGGTATCGATTTTCTGCGTGAGGTCAATCTTGGAAACAGGGTTCAGCTGGGTGACCGGGTTGCCGTAATCGGTGGCGGAAACGTGGCCATGGACTCGGTTCGCACGGCCTTGAGAACCGGCTCTTCCAAGCCCTTTGTGGTTTACCGGAGGAGTTTTGAGGAGATGCCCGCCAACGATGTAGAGATTGAAGAATGCCGGGAAGAGGGCATTGATATCATGACCCTCACCAGTCCGGTGCGTGTTATCGGTGAAAATGGGAAGGTCGTAGCGCTGGAATGCCTAAAAATGGAACTGGGTAAACCCGATGCTAGCGGCAGGCGACGACCCGTACCCATCGAAGGCTCTGAATTCATTATGGAGGTTGATGCGGTGATTCCGGCCATCGGCCAGGAAAGTGACTGGGCCTGCCTGACGGAGGAGTGTGCCTGCACCTTGAGCGAGTGGGGAACCATCAATGTGGATCCCGTAACGCTTCAATCGAACGATCCGGATATCTTTTCAGGCGGGGACGCCGTTACGGGGCCGGCAACGGTGGTGGAGGCTGTGGCTGCCGGTAAAGAAGCCGCCATATCCATCGACCGATTTGTGTGCCGGACGGACCTTTCAACCGGTAGGGAAAAGACATGGGTTCCCATTGACGATGTTCCTACGGAAGGGGTGGCCCTGCTGTCCAAGGAAAAGATGCCCTGCGTGTCGCCGGACCAAAGAATTTCCAATTTCAATGAGGTTCAACTCGGTTTCGATGAGTCGATATCGCAAAAGGAATCAAACCGTTGTCTTTCCTGCGGGATATGCTCCGAATGTTACCAGTGCGTGGACGCCTGCCTGGCCGGTGCTGTGGAACATGACCAGACCGTAGTGGAAAGGGAGATCCCGGTGGGTTCCGTGGTTCTCAGTCCGGGTAGTCGTCCGTACGATCCCACCCCCCTTGAAAGGCACTACCACTACGGAACGAATCCCAATGTCATGACGAGCCTGGAATTTGAACGCATGCTGAGCGCGTCCGGCCCTACTATGGGTCATTTGATCAAGCCTTCGGATGAAACAGAACCGAAACGGATTGCGTGGCTCCAGTGCATCGGTTCCAGAGACAATAATCAGTGCGGCAATGGATATTGTTCTTCTGTGTGCTGCATGTATGCCATAAAGGATGCCATGGTGGCCAAAGAGCATTCCAAAGGCGACCTGGACTGTACCATTTTCAACATGGATATCCGCACCTTTGGAAAGGATTTTGAAAAATATTATATTCGGGCCAAGGACCAGGAAGGTGTGAACTTTGTCAAGGCCCGGGTGCACACCATCGATGAGGTGGGAGAAACGAAAGATCTCCGTATCCGGTATGTAGATGGGGCCGGTGAATTAAAAGAAGAATTTTTTGACATGGTGGTTCTCTCTGTCGGTCTCCAGGTTTCAGAGCAGACCATTGATCTGGCCAAGCGACTGGATGTGGAGATGGATTCCTATCACTTCGCCGTGACCCAGCCGTTTTCGCCGGTTGAGACATCGCGTCCCGGTGTCTATGTCTGCGGTGCTTTCCAGGAGGCAAAGGACATTCCTAGTTCGGTCACGGAGGCTTCCGCTGCTGCCTGTGCGGCGGGTGCACGGCTTGCATCGGCTCGAAACACCCTGACCCGGACGGTTACTTTGCCGGAAGAGATCGATTTGAACGGGGCAGAACCCCGGATTGGCGTATTCGTCTGCCACTGCGGGATCAATATCTCCAGTGTCGTGGACGTGGCTGCCGTGGAAGCCTACGCAAAGACTTTACCGTATGTCACATATGTTACACAAAATCTCTTTACCTGTTCCCAGGATTCCCAGGACCAGATGAAAGATATCATCAAAGAGCAGAACCTTAACCGTGTTGTCGTGGCCGCTTGTACACCCAAGACACATGAAGCGATCTTTATGGATACCTTGCGGGAATGTGGTCTGAACAAATACCTCTTTGAAATGGCGAATATCCGTAACCAGGGTTCATGGGTACACGCCAAGGAAGCAGAGGAAGCGACGGAGAAGTCAAAGGATCTGGTACGCATGGCGGTGGCCAGAGTAGCAACACTTCACCCACTCCAGGAGAAAACCATTCCGGTCATTCAAAAGGCCATGGTGGTGGGGGGTGGTATTGCCGGGATGAATGCCGCTTTAGGGCTTGCAGACCAGGGATACGAGGTTTTTCTGGTGGAAAAGGAAAACCGTCTTGGCGGTATGGCCAACCAGCTGTCGGCCACCATTGAAGGTGCCGAGATTCAACCCTATCTGGCGCAGCTCTCGGATCGTGTGATGTCCCATGAAATGATCCAGGTACTGACCCAGTCCCTTATCGTGGGGTTTTCCGGATTCAAGGGTAACTTCACCACGGAAGTTCTGGTGGGACCGGGTATGTATGAGCGAAAAATCGAGCATGGCGTGGTCATTCTTGCAACCGGCGCAAAGGAGTATCAACCCAAAGAGTATCTGTACGGCGAAGACGACCGGGTCATGACGCAGGTGGAATTTACCCAGCACCTGGATAAAGCGCCATCGGGTTCTTTGGATCAGGTGGTCATGATTCAGTGTGTTGGATCCCGAAATGATGAGAATCCCAACTGTTCACGTATATGCTGCCAGAACGCCATAAAGAATGCGCTGCATATCAGAAAAGATCACCCGGATGCCGACATCTATGTCCTGTATCGGGATATCCGGACCTATGGTCTTCTGGAAGAGTACTATAAAGAAGCCAGGAAGCAGGGTATTCTGTTCTTCCGGTATACGCCTGAGAACCCGCCCCAGGTGGCATCGTCCCAGGATGGCGTGCAGGTGACTTTTATTGATCATGTTTTGAATCGACCGTTGATGGTAACGGCGGATGTTTTGGTTTTGAGTGCAGGCATGGTTGCCGAAGACACTTCCGAGCTTGCTTCCATTGTCAAACTCGCCAGAACGCCGGAAGGTTTTTTCATGGAAGCGCATGTCAAGCTGAGACCGGTGGACATGGCCACGGAAGGTATCTTTGTCTGTGGTACAGCGCACAGCCCCAAGCTGATATCCGAGACCATCTCCCAGGCCAATGCAGCCGCTTCCCGAGCTATCACCTTCCTTGCCCAGCCGGAGCTGACGCTGTCCGCCATTACCGCCTGGGTGGATCCTGACCAGTGTGCTTCGTGCCTCGTATGTGTACGGTCGTGCCCCTATGGGGTCCCGAAGATTAATGAGGAAGGTGTGAGTGAAATAGACATTGCCATGTGCCAGGGGTGCGGGGTGTGTGCAGCGGAATGCCCGGCCAAGGCCATTGAATTGAACTGGTATGAAGACGATCAACTGATCTGCAAGATAGAATCCTTGCTGGAGGGGGTCCTATGAGCCAAACATTTGAACCGATTATTATCGCGTTTTGCTGTAACTTCTGAGGATACACAGCCGCGGACCTGGCAGGTTCCATGCGACTGACATATCCCACCAATATCAGAATCATCCGTGTCCCCTGCACCGGCAAAGTCGATATTCTGCATATTTTGAAAGCCTTCGAAAAGGGCGCCGACGGGGTTTATGCCGTGGGCTGCATGGAAGGCGACTGCCACTACACCAGTGGAAATTTCAGAGCGCGAAAACGGGTCGAACAGGCCAAGAAGATACTGGACACCGTGGGTGTAGGCGGCCAGCGCGTGGAAATGTTCAACATGGCATCGAGTGAAGGACCCATGTTTGCCGAAGTGGCCATTAAAATGGTGGACAAGATAAAGGAACTTGGCCCCAATCCCATCAAATTGCAGAAAAAAAAGGCAGCATAAGCCTATACAACCGATCTGTTTATGGAAAAGAAGAGGATGAAATTATGATTGTCGCCGATAAAAAGCCGATTGAAGAGATTATTGAGGACATCAAGAACCATGAAAAAGTGTTGATACTGGGATGCAATGAATGCGTAACAGTCTGTGAAGCAGGCGGAAAAAAGGAAGTGGGCATTCTGGCATCTGCCCTGCGCATGTATTTTCTGAACCAGGGCAAGGAAATGAAGATCGATGAAGAGACCCTTGAGCGTCAATGCGATCACGAATACCTCGAGGAGATTCGCAATGTCGTCGATCAGTATGATGCCATCGTGTCGATTGCCTGCGGTGTCGGGGTTCAGTTTGCGGCCGAAAAATACCATTCAACACCTATATACCCTGGCGTCAACACCTGTTTTATGGGGGTGACGGAAGAGCGTGGCCTGTGGACCGAACGATGCCAGGGGTGCGGTCAGTGCATTTTGTCCCGTACCGGTGGTA
Organism: Deltaproteobacteria bacterium; assembly: GCA_003647375.1. The sequence goes on along the minus strand of QMMS01000031.1, from coordinate 13,442 downwards.
TCTGTCCTGTTTCCCGATGTGCGAAACGGATCATGAATGGACCCTGCGGCGGTTCTAGCAAGGGAATGTGTGAAATAAACAAGGAGCTGGTTTGTGCCTGGCAGCTGATTGTCGAGCGTCTCAAAGCGTTGGACAGGTTCGAAGAATATGAAGATCTGAGTCCGATCAAAGATTGGTCCACCGACCGGGCAGGTGGACCCCGAAAAGTTGTGAGGGAGGATGTGCAGCCATGAAAACGAAGACACCGAGTCGCTTGGAAAAGATTCTCTCCGCCGGACATATGGCCGTAACCTCAGAGTGTGGTCCTCCACGAGGCAGTGATCCGGAAGCCATTATCAAGAAGGCGGAAATGATCAAGGATCATGTGGATGCTGTAAATATCACGGACAACCAGACATCCGTTACCCGTATGTGCAGTCTGGCTGCCTGTATACGTCTCAAGCTCATGGGACTGGATCCGGTGCTGCAAATGGTGACACGTGATCGAAATCGCATCGCTCTTCAAAGTGATATTCTGGGCGCCGCATCTTTTGATATTGCCAATATCCTGTGTCTCTCAGGCGATCATCAGAGTTTTGGAGACTGTGCCCAGGGGCAAAATGTTCACGATCTCGATTCAATGCAGCTGGTCCAGACCGTTCGCCAGATGCGAGACGATGGAAAATTTTTGGGGGGCGATGATATCAAACGAGCACCGCAGATGTTCGTGGGTGCTGCGGCAAATCCCTTTGCAGATCCCTTTGAAATCCGTGTCCCGAGACTTGCCAAGAAGATCAAGGCGGGCGCCGAATTTATCCAGACACAGTGCATCTATAATCTGGATAAGTTCGAAGAGTGGATGAAACTTGCCAGAGATCGTGGTTTACACGAACAGGTCTATATCCTGGCCGGCATGACACCCATGAAATCCGCCGGAATGGCCAAGTACATGAAAAATCGTGTTCCGGGGATGGATGTCCCTGATACGCTGGTCAAGCGACTGGCCGATACACCCAAAGAAAAACAGGCCGAAGAGGGTATCAAGATCTGCATCGAGGATATTCAGCGCTTGAAAGAGGTGGAGGGTGTCAGCGGTTTTCACATCATGGCCATCGAGTGGGAGGAAAAGGTGCCCGAGATCGTGGAAAAAACAGGTTTGTACCCAAGACCCCAGATCCAGGAATAAGAATATTTGGATGTTTCTAAGAGAGTTGATCCAAATTAAGGACTCAAGGTCCTAGTGAGATGGTTAACGTTATAAAGAGGAGGTTTTCCATGACAGATAAAAAAAGAATTCTGGTAGTAGACGATGAGCCTGACTTTTGCTCCATTGTTCAGGGGCAGCTTGAAAAGGAAGGGTTCGATGTTGAACTGGCTTACAATGGTGTGGAAGGCATGGAAAAGGTTCAGGCCAATCCGCCCGATGCCATTGTGCTCGATGTTATGATGCCCGAAAAAGACGGCTACGAGATGTGCAAGGAGCTCAAGGCAGACAGCAATCTCTGTGACATTCCGGTGCTGCTGCTGACGGCCGTGGCATCCCATGTGACCTCCACTCGTTATTCCCATGCCGACGGCATGAGTACGGAAGCGGACGATTATATCGCCAAACCCGCGTCTGCTGAAGCGATATCCCAAAGCATCAGACAGATGCTCAACATGTAAACAGGGGAAGGCGGATCTGGCTCGATGGAGTATGCGGAATCCTTCCCTGACGTCCAAATTGTGTGAGGAGTCAACCATGTCAATGCCGGTTCTTGAAATAAATAGAAACAAGAGTGTTTTCAAAAACGAGGTCATGAAAATTCTACCCGAGGGTGGAAACCTGAATCTCTGCTTGACCTGCGGCCTCTGTTCTTCCGGGTGCCCTGCCACAGGGCTGGAGGGGATGGACCCGAGAAAGTTCTTGAGAATGGCTGCACTCGGGCTCGATGAGGAGGTCCTGAGCTCCAAGTGGGCATGGATGTGTACCATGTGCCAGCGGTGCATTTATGCCTGCCCCATGAAGATCGATATTCCAGGCCTGGTGTTCAATGTCAGAAACCGCTGGCCCAAGGACGATCTGCCGAAAGGCATCCATGGATCGTGTGAAATGTCCTTTAAGAACGAGACGTGTAGCGCCATGGGAGCAACAGAAGAGGATTTTATCTTTGTGGTGGAAGATGTACTGGAAGAATATCAGGACTCCCAACCGGAATTTAAAGAGATGCAGGCCTCGATCAACAGGGAGGGGGCTGAATTTTTTCTGAACCAGAATTCCCGGGAACCCGTGACCGAACCGGATGAAATGGTGCCGCTATGGAAAATTCTCCATACGGTGGGTGCGGACTGGACCTACGGTTCAAAGGGGTGGGCAGCGGAGAATTACTGCCTGTTTCTGGCTGATACGGAGAAATGGGAAAAAAACGTCCGAATAAAAGCCAAAGCCGTGGATGATCTGGGGTGTAAGGTCTGGCTCAATACCGAATGAGGGCACGAATTTTTTTCGGTCCGGGTCGGACTGAACAAGTTTAACATCGAACACAAATTTGAAGTCAAATCCATCATCGAATATTACGCGCAGTGGATGCGCGAAGGAAAATTGAAGGTCACCTCGGATTGGAACAAGGATCTGGGCGTCAAGTTTACGGTTCAGGACCCCTGTCAGCTTGTGAGAAAATCACTAGGGGACCCTGTTGCAGAAGACCTTCGTTTTGTTATCAAGGCCATCGTGGGGGAAGAGAATTTCATCGACATGACACCCAACCGATCAAACAATTTCTGTTGTGGCGGTGGGGGCGGTTTTCTCCAATCCGGTTTGCCGGAAGAACGGCGGTATTATGGCCGCAGAAAATTTGAACAGATAGCGGAAACCCAAGCAACATACTGCATCACACCTTGTCACAACTGCCATTCTCAGATTCATGACCTGAAAGAGCATTACAATGGGAGCTACCATACATTGCATCTCTGGACAATCATGTGTCTGGCCATGGGTATTCTGGGAGAAAACGAACGTGCGTACCTGGGACCGGATTTGATGGATGTGAATCCGTACCCAAACCCGGAAATTTCGTGAACCACAACAGCGAGCGCATTTCCAAGGCTTGCTGCGACGTTCTTCAAATTTCAGGAATTGATAGAACCGGACTCAAAAAACCATGCAAGTCTATTGCATCATCTCCGATGAACGGGCATACCGGGCAAAATCCACGGCGATATTTTCCACCGTGTTGAAGCGCATGGGTATCAAAGGCGCCTATGTACCCTTCAAGGTTGCACCGGATCAGCTGGGGCAGGCCCTTCAGAGTCTTCGTGTCCTGAACATTGCCGGGGCAAACATTACCGTACCCTACAAGGAGTCGGTGGTCCCTTATATGGACATTCTGTCCGAGGGCGCCAATATCATCGGGGCCATCAACACCATTGTATTAAACGGAGATAAGCTCAAAGGATACAACACCAACGCCATCGGATTCATGGATGCCTTGTCTTCAGCCGGCTTTGAACCCGAAGATAAATCAGCCATGGTTTTCGGTACCGGGGGTGCTGCTCGGGCGGTCGTTTTTATCCTGAACTGGCTGCGCACAAAAACCATCTTCGTCGCTGGTCGCGATGAGGCAAAAATGCAACAGATGGTGAACACATTCGGGGGCGAGGCCAGATCCCTGTCTTCCCTGGAGGGGCAGCGGATACCGGTGGATATTATCATCAATGCTACATCTGTTTCGAGTCCGAACGAGTCGCCTGAAATGGCCGACTTGATTGGTTCACTGGATCTGCCGGCCTGTGAAATGGTGGTGGATCTCAATTATGACCGGCCTAAAAACTTTTGGGAAAAAATGGCCGAGAACAAAGAGATTCGTTTCATGGACGGTTTGATGCCGCTTGCCTACCAGGCCCGCAGGACCTTTGCCCTATGGACGGGTCTCCAGGTGCCTCCGGAGGAATTTATTTCAGCCATTGAAGGGGAGGCATAAGAGAGGGTTCGAGATTTGGAGGGGCTGAGGGTTCAAGGGGCGAGCTCCTTCGCTCTTTGTTCTTGGCTCTTAGTTGTTTGGCCGGTTTAACAAGCTAAGAGCCATGAGCTAACGGCTAAGGACCTGCAACAGAGCAGATGCGATAAAAAAGTTTTTGAAATATTTAGGTTAGGTGTTCAGGGAAACCGGCAGCAACACCGTGAATGTCGACCCTTTTCCAAAGGTACTGTCTGCCTCGACAAACCCGCCAAGTGCCTGAACCAGCTCCTTTACTATAGGGAGCCCCAGTCCGGTTCCGGTGATATAACGTGTTTGATCATTTTTGACGCGGTAAAATCGCTCGAAGATTTGACCAAGATGTCTGTCTTCAATCCCAAACCCATTGTCGATGATGTTTACCTTGATATTGATGCCGACCACCTCGGCCGTAACGCGAATATGGCCTTTTTCAGGTGTGTAGTTGATGGCATTGGTAATGAGATTGCCAAAGACACTTTCTAGAGCTATCGGGTCTGCCTGCAGCTCCGGAAGGTGTTTGTCCATGATTTCCAGGGTCAGCTTTTGCTTCTTGGCATTGGCCTTGTCTTTGAGAAAATCAATGATGTTTTTCAATAAGGCATCGATCTGAACCGGTACGGGTTCTTTGCAGATAATTCCTTCTTCGATTCTGGAGAGATCAAGTAGATCACCGATCAGGAAAATGAGGCTGTGGGTCTTTTCCTTGGCACGACCGAGGATTTTCTGGTCGGTTTCAGGCGCAATGTCCATCATGTCGCCCAGGACTACGGCAAGTTGCTCGTGGATGGTGGAGAGGGGAGACCGCAGTTCATGGGATACTTTGGCAACAAATTCAGATTTCATCAGATCAATCGTTTTCAGTGCCGTGATATCCACCACCGTTACCACGGCACCCAGACATTCTTTTTTCCGGCCCAGTACAGGACGCCCCTTGGCCATGAAATACTGATCTTTAGAAACGTTGAATTCGTATTCCGGGATGTCTTCAAAGTCGATATGTCTACCCTGTGATATTTCCATGACAAGTTTGCACAAACCATCATCGGGGAAGTATCTGGCAATGCTTTCGCCCACTGGATAATCCGCATCGAACCCCAGAAGCTGCTTGAAGGCCGGGTTCATCAGAACGACCCGACCCTTTGTGTTGGTTACCAGGACACCATTTGGCAGCGACTCGATGATGGTGCGGATACGGCTTTTTTCTGTTCCCAGATCCAGCAGGGTTCGCTGGCGCTCCCGGGCAAGTTTTTCCGCCGCCATTGCCAGGCGGGTTTTTTCAGCTGCCCGGTTGACAATGAGCCGAAGCTGATCCGGTTCAAATGGCTTGGGTATAAAGTCATATGCACCCTGTTTCATTGCCTGGATAGCCGTTTCAACCGTGGCATAACCGGTGATGACAATGACTATCGTGCTGTCATCGATTGTTCTGATTTTTTCCAGAACTTCCATGCCGTCCATACCCGGCATTTTAAGGTCCAGCAACACGATATCAGGCCGTGCTTTTTGAAAAAGTTCAAGAGCTTCTTCGCCATTGACTGCCTTGGACACATTAAAACCCATACGGATGAGGATACGTTCCGAGCCTTCTCGGATATCCTGTTCGTCATCTACGATGAGAACATGCAATGTTTCAGCACTGTCACTCACGCCCGTCTCCTTTCTGATCTTTAGATGCTGATGGCAGCTCGATAATAAATGAGGCGCCCTTTTCCGGATTGTTTCTGGCAGACATCCGACCGCCGTGGCTTTCAACAATGTTGTATGCCAGACTGAGCCCTAAGCCGGTTCCCTTCCCTTCATCTTTGGTAGTAAAGAAGGGCTCAAAGATGTGCGGCAGGGTCTCTTCGGGTATCCCCGGACCGGTGTCCGAGATTTCGATACAGACGCGATCCTGCTTTGCCCTATAATAGGTTTTGAGATGAAGTACCCCGTTGCCATCCATGGCCTGCGCCGCATTGAGGATGATGTTCATCATCAGGTGATACAGCTGCTGTGCATCGGATGATACCGGGGGAAGCTCTGTCTGAAAGGTTTTTTTGAGATCGATATTCTGAAAAAGAGTCTGATTTTCGAGGAGAAAGAGTGTTCGAGTCAGCGCCTCGTTGATGTTGTTCGGTTGCATCAGATGGCGTGTCTGACGGGTAAACTCCAGGAGCTCTTTGACTGTATTCCGGGCCCTCTCGGCATCTCTCAAGATACGATGCAGGTCTTCCTCGGCACCTTTTTCCAGTGTATACTCTTCCAGCATCAGTTTGGCAAAGAGGGTAATCCCCCCCAAAGGATTGTTGATCTGATGAGCGACACCGGCAGCAAGTTTTCCCAGGGAGGACATTTTTTCTGCTTGCAATAGTTGTACCTGCGTGTCCTCCAGTTCTTTCTGAATCCGGATACGGTCCCTAAGGTCATGAAAAAAACCGATGGTGGCAATTTCCTGGTCATCTTCATAAATAATAGATGCATAGAGACTGATAGGAATTTCCTCTCCTGACTTGGAAAGGGCTTTGGTGTGGTAGGTTTTTAACCGCCCCTTGCCGCCGTATTCATCTCCCCGCAGGAGTTTCATCACCTGACGGGCCCCGTCCCCCGGATAAATATCACGCACATTGACACTACTTTTTGCTTCTTCTTTGCTGTGTTCGAAGACTTCCACGGCGGAAGCGTTGAACAGGAAAATATTACCCTTCATATCGGCGGCGATCACGCAGTCGACGGCACTCAGAAGGAGATTTTCCAGCAGCGAGTTTGTACGGGATAGTTTTTCCTCGAGCATGCCGATAGCAGGGATCTGAAAGTCCATGCTGACATAGGCTTCAACGGTATCTCCATTCATGATGGGATAAGCATAGAAGCAGGGCAAGCGACCTTCCATGATAAAACTGTCCGGCTTAGGACACAGGGACGGTAAACGGCTTTCCTTGGCTGCCATGACGGCACAGTTCTCACAAGGCGATGGTAGATCGTAAAAAAGGTTATGGCAGGTGTTCCCGACAGCCTCGGCGTCGGGTAGTTCGTCGACGGGAACATTTGACGCCAGGATTGTAAGGTCAGGTGAGACAACAAGGAGTCGTCTCTGGAATGAATCGATCGCTTTTAAAAGATATTCAACTTCTTTTTTTGTGCGCATCGTGTCTCCCGACCGTCAAGTTAGACAGGATTGAAAAACCTCGCAGCAAGCTACGGGGAATGCGCTCGCCGTTTTGGTTCATAGACTGGCACGCTGTGGGTACCGGATTGAAGAACAAATCAATGGCAACGTAAGTACTACAGCACGACGCAGCCATAAGAACATGAAGTTATTTCAGGAAATTAACCTATGATTTTATTGAAAGGATGTCAATCTTTTTAATTTGGATCACCTCTAAAAGAGTCGATCCAAATTAAGGGTTCAAGGATTTCCACTCCATAGGAAGGAGCTGCTTCTTCTGATTGTTGCATTCCTTACAGCAGGGAACGACATTGCCCTTGGTGGTTTTTCCGCCTCGGGCGATGGGCACGATGTGATCCATGGTGAGCTCTTTGGGTTGGATCGAGCGACCGCAGTAATGACAGATGCCTTTATCACACTTTCGTTTCCACCACTGGGAGCTGCGCATCTCACGCGCCTTGTGACGTTCCCGCTTGATGTCGTTTTCAGAAAGATTGTAAGCGTATGGGTCCATTTATAAAATCGTCCTTACGATTTAATTTATACCTAAATTGAGCCAATTATCTATTTCATTTTTCAGAATTTGATAATAGCTCTCAGAACCGCCCAGCCCTCTGCGTCCGAAAAAATAATTAATCTCGAGAAAGAGTGGCTTTATCACACCGGCAGCGAGGTCTGATTCTGAAAACAGAAAATCGAATCCAGCCAGGTTGATCTTTGTCTGATTACAAAACTTCCGGGTTGCCGCTATTGCCGCTTCCTGCAAGGCTGGATCTGAATCAGCGTCTATTTTAGCACCTTTTGTCAGATTTGTGTAGAAACCATCCGAATCGTTCTGAACGCGCCAGTAGGAGATACAGGTCTGATGGATAATAACTACCCGCAGCGAACGTCCATTGGACGGTATCAATTCCTGGATCAAAAATCCGTACTGTCCTGATTTTTCATATAAAAGGGCTTTTTCAAGGATCGTTTTAAAATCTTTTTGCGATTGCATGCGGAAAACGGTTTCACCTTCACCACCCCAGTTGAACTTGAAGACAAATGGCAGGTCAAAGGGTGGATTGTTTAACAAGGCACGGCAATCGATATCTGTTAAATCGCCTTTTTCATAAATGATCGTGAACGGGTGGGGAACGCCTACTTTCAGAAACAGTTTGGTCTGGCCGATTTTTTCGGGATAGGCAAACCGTGCATTATAATCAGGAAACACATGCGGGCAGTTGTTCTTTGCCATGCGATAGAGCGATTCCCGGCATCCCTGGGGCAACACCACAGCCTCTGCCCGCAGGATTGCTGCCAGTTCCGGTGTGCCGGGATCACGCCCGGCACATAGCAGATTTCGGTCGGTCGTATATAAAGGATGAAAAGAAAGAATCATTGTAACCAATAAAAATTGTTCATATAGTCGTATCCTTCTGTTGACAGGATATAAAATCTAGTTTTTAAAATATATAACTTAATCCAAATATTCACAACTCAAAATTGTTTGATCTTTATAACCACAGGGTATAATATTTTTATCTGACCAAAAGACTGTGGTATAGAAAGAATCCATCGAAGAGAAAAACCAGGCATTTAAATTTCTAAAAAAAGGAGGAGAAGAGATGAAAGTTGTTATTACTAAGAATTGCATGGGAGACAGAAACTGTAATGAGCTTTGCCCGGAGGTTTTTGAGTACGACGAAGATCAATTGATGTCCATCTCAAAGTTTGATGAAATTCCCGAACATTTACATGCGGTTGTACGACAGGCTGCTGCCGAGTGCGGGGCCGAGGCGATTGAAATTGTCGAGTAAGAGTGAATAAAATCTGTGTTGAACATTCCTAAAAGCGAAAACCCTCAGATTGAGGTTAGCGGTTGATTGTTACTTAGAGGAGGTAGTGTGGGGAAATTCAAGGAAAGCCAAACAGCCAAAAACCTATTGACGTCGTTTGCTTTTGAGTCCCAGGCAACCACACGGTATCAATTTTTTGCGAACAGGGCCCAAAAGGACGGATATGCTCAGATCGCTGCTATTTTTGAGGAAACCGCTGATCAAGAGCGTGAACACGCCTTACGCTTTTTCAAATTCTTCAATGGTGGTGAACTCGAAATTACCGCGACATTTCTCACGGGCGTCATCAAATCGACCTACGACAACCTGGTGTCGGCTGCGGATCTTGAGAATAACGTTCATACAACATTATATCCGGGTTTTGCCGCCGTTGCGCGTGAGGAAAACTACGCGCGGGCTGCTGACACCTGGGACGCCATTATCGTTGCCGAAGAACAGCATGAAAAAACCTTTCTGGCCCTGGCTGAGAACATGCAGTCCGGTAAAATTTTCAAGCGAGTAAAACAGATGCGCTGGCGTTGCAGAAATTGTGGGTATATCCATGAAGGCCTGGAACCTCCCGAGAAATGTCCGGCTTGCATAAGACCTTCGGGTCATTTCGAGCTGTTTTGCGAAAACTGGTAGAAAAGGAGTGTTTATCGGGAGATCAAATCATGAAAAAACACACCCAGTGTGTACACAGTGGCACGTACCGCGATTCCGGAACCAAAGGAGTCAATACACCTATATTTACCTCATCTTCCTTTGAATACATGGATCTTAACGAGAATGTATATCCCCGCTATAACAATACACCCAACCAGAAAGCCGTTATCAAGAAGCTGTGTGCGCTGGAAAATTCCGAAGACGGACTGATTTTCAGTTCGGGCATGGCCGCCATCAGCACGGCCATTTTTTCACTGCTCAGCAAGGGCGACCATATTATTCTCCAGAAAGATATCTATGGCGGAACACACCATTTTGCTACGGCCGAGTTTGACCGTTTCGGCATTGCGTATGATTTTGTTTCCAACCAACTGAAGGATATTGAAAAAGCAGTCCGGAACAACACCCGCATCATTTATATAGAATCCCCATCCAATCCGCTTTTGTTGATCACGGATATAAAAGCGGTGGCTGATTACGCCAAAGCAAAGCAGATTCTAACCATTATCGACAACACCTTTGCAACACCCATCAACCAGAGCCCCATGGATCTTGGTATCGATATCGTTATCCACAGCGGAACCAAATATATCGGCGGGCATGGTGACCTCTGCTGTGGTGCTGCCTTGGCTTCCAAGGAACTGATCGCACGGTTGAAATCGACGGCAGCCAACATGGGCGGCAGCCTGAATGCCGCCACCTGCTATTTGATCGAAAGGAGCCTGAAGACCCTCGGCCTACGGGTAGAGCGACACAATCAAAATGCAATGAAAATTGCAAAATATCTCCAAGGACACTCCCTCATCAGAAGTGTCTACTATCCCGGCCTGGAAAGCCATCCGGGTTACGAGATTGCCAGAAAACAGATGCGCGCCTTCGGCGGTATGGTTTCCTTTGAAATCGATAATAAAAAAATGGTGCCACACCAGTTTTTAAGAAACCTGAAAATGATCCGGCCGGCCCTGAGCCTTGGCGGCGTGGAGACCATCGTGTGTGCTCCGGTTGCGACATCTCATGAAAAAATATCTGATGCGGAACGGGCCGATCTGGGTATTACTGATGCGCTCTTGAGGTTATCTGTGGGGATAGAAGATGCTGATGATATCATTGCAGACCTTGAGCAGGCCATGTAAATGAGCGATACGTATCCATTTGAAATTCTAGAATATAACAACGTAAAGCATCGAGGGCAGGTTGGGGAGCGGAAGCAGAACAGCATGCGGTTTACAATGTCTACCTGAAAAACACCTGCTTCATCAACAACTGGGATTTGGTAGACTGTTCTGCTCAACACATTGTTGGGGCTTACCTTTTGACGCGCAACCGGGATCCTATTTACAGACTGGCACGCTCAAAAAAAATTTGGGAACGTCGGATATCCATTATGTCGACATTTTATTTTATCAAACGAAATGAATTTGATGACACGTTGAATCTGTCGGAAACATTGAAACAAGATCCCGAGGATTTGATTCATAAAGCTGTCGGATGGATGCTCAGAGAGATCGGCAACCGGAATATAGCGACTGAAGAGACGTTTTTAAAAATCCACTATCAGGATATGCCGAGAACCATGTTGCGGTATGCCATCGGAAAATTCCCAGAAGATAAACGCCAGGCTTATTTAAAAGGAAAGATTTAAACCGTTTAGGATGATGAAAGCAGAAAAAACCATTAAGATTTGTCACGCGGATCCGAAGACGCCGGCTATCCGAGGCATGATTTCAGCATTGGATGATTACCAGGCATCGCTCTATCCGCCGGAAAGCAACCACCTTGAACCGGTGGAAAAACTCATTTCCTCCGAATATTATTTTATTGCCGCATGGAAAGACCATGAACTGCTGGGGATTGCTTCTTTCAGGCGAATTTCCGGGGCCTATGTGGAGATCAAACGATTGTATGTGCCCCACCAACACAGGGGGATGGGTCTGGCAATAAAGCTGATGGACGCTCTGGAAGAAAAGGCCGTTCAAGAGGGTTTTTCAGAGGCCAGGCTTGAAACCGGCATTCATCAAATCGAGGCGCTGAGACTTTATGAAAAGCTTGGTTATGATAAAACAGAACCGTTCGGTTCCTATCAAGTGGACCCCTTGTCTGTTTTTATGCGAAAAAAACTATTTTGATCGTTAATAAAGAAGGTTTGTCGACGCTTTCTACAACCCGAATGGTGTCGCTTCGGAGGGGTAGGCAACGGTGAAGTCGAGATCGATCTCTTGTATTTCGCCCGGAGATAGCTGGAACACCCACAAATGGACGCCTTCCTTATCCTGGTAGTTGCTTTCTGTTGGTGCCGGGTTGAGCCGGATGTCTTTAATCTCGATTTTGTCTGTTTTTGAAACAGGCACCCTGTCAACGATCTTCAGCGTAACCGGTTTGTCTTTGATATTTTCGGCAGTTATTTTATACGAAAACGACCGGACCACCGTTTTCCTCTGAATGGTACCAAAATATGTTTCTTTGACCTTATCTTTTAATTTTTTCCGAAGAACCTTTACATCACGATCAGCGCCAAGGTTCATGGAAAAGGGCTCTCCGGGCTTTTTTTCGGATAGATAAGTGTCTCCGATATAGCGACCGCCGAAATAAACATTCAACTTACCTGCCAACAACTCCTTGTCTGCCGATGCTTCTGCAACGAGAAATGTCAGACTTGTCTTCCCCGGGAGACTGTAGTGAAAGGTGTCGGCGGATAATTTTTTCGTCAATAGCGGCAGAATCGAGAATTGATCTCGGGAATCAATATCGACGGGGAAGGGCATCTTGTATTCAAAGGAAAGGGGAAGTTCTCTTGCCGAAGCAGACGTATATTCGGCGGGTGCCCCTGCCCCCGATTGAATTTCTTCATCCAGTTCCATGGCATCCTGGGCCACTGCCATGGCCTTGGTCTGAGACCGTTTGAGCAGAGTAGGCGCGGGTCTTGGAAGATCCAGTTGCCAGGGTGATATGTCGGGAAATCGTACCCCTTTTATCGGAATAACGTTGGACACGGAGAGGGTTATCTTTTTCCAGTCTTCCCCTGATTTCTGGGAAATGCGGGCAAACATAGTCAAATCCAGTTCCGACAAATCCATGGGTACGGAAACCTTGTACAGGGGCTGCCAAAGGGCTCTTTTCACCAGATATTGGACATTCAGTCGAACGGTTTCTGCTTTGGTTGCATTGAAAAGGATTTCAATGGCCTGTTTGAATGCTCTGCCGCGGCCGCTGACGGCTGCGAGTTCTTTTTTGACTTTTGCAATTTCTCTGTCGACGTTTTCCAGGTCGATATCAAGTGCTTGGCTTTCAGTATAGATCAATGTGGATGTGGATCCTATAAAAGATATTGTTTCTTGGACGTCTTCCATATTGGGATAGTGTGTTTGCACATCTTTGGGGATTTGCGTTTTTGAAAAATCAATCAGCCCGTCCAGAAAAGACTCTTTTTTGGCGAGAACCCTCTTTTTGTCGGACAAACCCTTTCGGGATTGATTCAGTTTTCTAAGTTTTTCTGCAAGGGTATTGACCTGGTCCTGAGGAAACTCAGCCAAGGGGATATGTTTGATCTGGACACTGACCATCTCTCCAGTCCCAAAAACCTGGGCGGACACGGAGTCTTTGTCCACATTAAATGCTGTGGTTTCAATAAGCAGTTCATTCAACCCTGGCCTTAGATGGGTCTGCCCTTCTCTGACAACCATGGCCTGGTTGGAAAAAAGGGTGACTTCCGAAATTTGGGATGATACGAACTGAGAAGCATGGCCCATGGTCGACAAAAAGAAAAAAATAATAAGGATGAACAGGCTGGTTTTTTTCATGGTTCCTCCAAAAAAATAATGATGTTGGCATATCACCGCGCTGTTAGTCTGTTCCGATAAT
>QMMS01000030.1 GCA_003647375.1 Deltaproteobacteria bacterium | reverse complement strand
GCGTGAGATCAAGGCGGACGACAGATTTAACCCGGAGTAATAGCGTGCTATTTTGAGGAGTTAAATCATGGCGTCCAACGCCGATATCGCGGAAAAAGACCATTTGTGGATGGGCACTAGTTATATCTCTCGGCAGACCCAAATGACCTTGCCGATAATCCTGACAGCACCCGCCTCTTCCCGGTTGAGAATGATCGGGAGATAATCCTTGTGATTGCTCAGTAATACCAGTTTGTTGGGTCGCTTTTCGATCCGCTTCACCATAATGGTATCTTCGATACCGACAGCATACAGCGCCCCGGCCAGGATCGCCTTCTGGCTTTGATCGACCAAGACCGTATCACTGTTCCTGATCTCCGGTTCCATGCTGTTTCCAAAAATATCGAACAGCACCATGAAATCAGCTGCGCCTTTTTTTCTTAGCCAGTCCTTTTGAAAAGCATAATAGCACTGAATATCCGCATCCGTTTCAAACGATCCGTCACCGGCACACAGCCTGGCGTTGACTTTGGGAATCTTTTCAAATTCCGAAACAGTCCCGCCAATTGGCTTCTTTAGAAAGGAGCGGCCATCACCGCTTTCCAGCCATTCCGGATTCAAACCGAATTTTCGGTAGAGTTTAAGCAACCAGCGATCCGGCACCTGCCCCTTCTTTCTTGCCTGGGTGACAGCCGAGCGATTGATCTGGAGAGCCTGAGCCAGTTCGTTTTGGGAGTCAATCCCCGTGGCCTCAAACACTCTTTGAATGATTGCCTCAAAATCAGATGAATTCACGTTCTAACCTGTCTATTTGCAACTGAATTGTTTATTTTTATTAACACAAAAATTACATTAATGCAACATTTTGTTTCGGGTCTATAACCAATGCAAAGACATCTCGAAAGCAGAGGGGTGATGCCGACGCGACCTTGAAACTGTCTGAGGTCCTTAGATGTCGTTATACCGAACAGTTTGAAAATTTGCTCAAGAAATCACATGAAGGCATATATGACAACCCCAATTGTTTTGCGGATAACCGGTTAAGCCTTTTTGACCGCCTCACGCCATCGCCCGAGAACCCGGGAACGTTCCTTCGCATCAATACCGGGTTTAAATTCTCGATCCATTTTCCAGGCCCTGGCGATGTCATCAAAATCCTGCCAGACGCCTGCTCCCAGACCTGCCAGGAACGCGGCTCCCAGCGCCGTGGTCTCGATCATTTCGGGACGGATGATACGGCATCCCAGAAAATCGGCCTGCATCTGCATCAACAGGTTGTTGGCGCTCGCCCCACCATCCACCTTGAGCTGCACCAGATGGTGGTTGCTGTCAGCAATCATGGCCTGCAAAATTTCAACGTTCTGCAAGGCAATCCCTTCCAAAGTCGCTCTAGCTATATGCGCGCGATTGGTCCCGAGCGTCAACCCGGCAATCAGCCCCCTTGCCTGGGAACGCCAGTGCGGCGCCCCCAGCCCGACAAACGCCGGAACCACCGTAACCCCACCGGAATCCACCACCTGATTCGCCAAGGCCTCTATCTGAGCGGCTTCATCCACAAACTGCAACCCGTCCCGAAGCCATTTTACGGCTGAACCAGCGATAAAGGCTGACCCTTCAAGGGCATAGGCAACCGTATCCTTGACCTGCCAGGCTACCGTTGTCAGGAGCCTGTTTTTACTCGGCACCGGGGTTGCGCCGGTATTCATCAGCAGAAATCCGCCGGTTCCATACGTGCACTTTGCCTCACCTTCTTCAAAGCAGGCCTGGCCAAACAAGGCAGCCTGCTGATCACCTGCCATGCCGCAAATGGGGATGCCATCCGGCAGTCCCGTTACATTCCGGGTGTGTCCATATATCTCGGAACAGCTCCGGATTTCGGGCAACATGGTTTTCGGCACGTTGAGAATTGAGCAGAGTTCATCGTCCCACGACAATGTTTCAAGATTCATTAGCAGGGTTCTGGAAGCGTTGGTGACGTCGGTGATATGGGCCGCCCCATGCGTCAGCTTCCACGTAAGGAAGGTGTCCACCGTGCCGGCAATGGCCCTTTTGGCCTCAACTTCCTCCCGCAGACCTGTGATGTTATCGAGCTGCCACCTTAATTTGGTTCCACTGAAATAAGGATCCAGTAAAAGGCCGGTTCTTTCCTGAAACAGTGCTTCGTGTCCTTTGACTTTTAATTCCTCGACGATTCCGGAAGTTCGCCGGCATTGCCACACAATGGCATTGTGATAGGGCCGTCCTGTCTCCCGGTTCCAGATAAGATTGGTTTCACGCTGATTGGTAATGCCGATGCCGACAATCTCCGCTGTTTTCACACCACTTGTCTGAATGGCTTCATCGATAGACCCCAGCACGGAGGTCCATATGTCTGCAGGATCATGTTCGACCCATCCGGGTTCCGGGTAGATCTGCCGGAATTCCCGGTACCCTTTCCCTCTGACATTGAGCTTTTCATCTATGAGAAGCACCGTCGTTCCAGTGGTGCCCTGGTCTATGGACAAAATGACTCCAGACATACCCTTCCCTCCTCGCTAAATATCGTATCTATGAAATGTCGACCGTTGGGAGATATTTCATAGAAATAATTATGTGTAGATAAGGTTCAGTGGAATGGGACCGTACTTCCAGGCGCCCGGTTTAGGCAGTATGTGCTGTCCGCTGACCGAAAGCCAGTTGAGATCCGGCTTGATATCCCGCAGTTTCCCGTCGTCAGGCGGTCGGGCATGGTTGGTATAGCCATAGGTCGTTTGGAATAGACAGATACTTTTATGTCTGTATTTTGCGGCGACATAGTTCTTTTTGAAAGTTCGCGGTAGGATTCGGTTGTTCGCTGCGATCTCATTGATTTCCGTCTCGTTGAACTGCATGAGTACAATCCGTGAAGTCCCTCGTTCGGATATTCTGATCAATGCTCTTGACTCACTGCTGCCAACGTAAACCGTAGTGATACAGTTGATCCGCTTAAAGTATTGGGCCGCCACAATGGCTGCTGTGCGTCTGCCGCCAACCATGACGGGGACGCCGTAATATTCAAAATATTTCTTTTGAACATCCTCGGCAAACTTATCCCCTTTCTCGTACAGATCCTGAGATATGTACCGAAGGCTCTTAGCGAGATCCTCAGCTGCCTCGGCGATTGGCCAGTCTACGCGAACATGGAAATGAGACAGAGAGTATTGATGTTTCTTTTTACTGGCCTGGTCCCGCTGGATGAGCAACGCATAATCCACAGGGAGAAGATCTTTTAAAAAATTGAAAAATTGAACCGATTCCAGATATTTCTGACTTCTATCGTATTTTTCGGAAAGTGTCAGCGCCTGCGAATTGAGAAGATTGGACAGGGTCGTTTTGTTGACATCAAAGAATCGAATGTATTTTTTGTGAATGGCGGGCACCGCTTCCTCTACGAAGAGGAGAAGGAAGGTGTTGTGACTTCCATATTCGAGGTCAGGTATTCGGGCACGCGGCTTTAATTCTCGCTTTGCTACAAAGGGGTATCTTTCTTTTTTGGACACAAAATTATTAAATGAATCGACAAGCGCATACTGCAGAACAAATTGATCGAGCTCGTCTCTCAAGAGCTCGTAATAGGAACGCCTCAGTTGGTTTGCACGGCTCAACTCTTCTCTGACACCCCAAAATGCCATGCTGTTCTCCTGTATTTTAAAATGATAGTTGTATTATACCATCAAATCGAGAAATGGTCAACTATTAGGAATAGGTATTGCAGATGGTTAAAGAGATATTTGAACAAAATATTTCGTTATAGCATTTGTCAAAATAACGTTCCGGTTACTCCGCCAGGGGTATCCATATTTTTTTCAAAAGGACATATCAAACCAATCCTTGTCTTGTGCCCACTAAAATAAAGGTTTTTATTTTTGCTTTTCGATCCAGACATAGAGAGATTCGCGGTATCGGTATCCAAGCAGGACAATGCCGGAACAGATCGTTGTCACCAGAGCCAGGATATAATAATTCTGTTCGAACAGCATGGCTCCCTGCAGGCTCAGGATAAACGTCCCCGGCATCCTGCCGATGGTTGTCATTAGAATAAATATTTTGAACGGAAGGGAAGTCAAACCCAGGAACAGACACAGGTAGTCCTTTGGGAACCCTGGGAATACGAACAGCATAAAAATGATCAAAACACCTTCCCGTCCGGCAACCGTATCGAATCGCGCCAAATATTTGGGTGGTATCACTTTTCTCACATACCGTCGTCCCAAAAAACGACCCACGCCAAAGTTGATGATGGAACCGATGCTTAGCGCAATACTCGAAAAAAGAAATCCCCTGGCAACACCAAATAGATACCCCCCGACAAAGCCGGTTGCCTCACCGGGAATCGGTGCCAGTAGAACCTGAAGTATCTGTACAAGTATAAAAACCAACGGAGCAGCAGGACCGAATCCTTCGATATAGGCACTGGTCTTTTCCCTGTCCGAAAGGAAAGAAAAAAAACGAACAAGCAGAGACCAGAGGTCTCCGCCATAAAAAAAGAGCAGCAGGCCCAGGACGAGAAGAACACCCAACAGCACCAGGCCCCACCTGCCTGCCAAGCGACGGAAGCCTGGATTTTTCATGACAATCCCGAAAATGCAGCTTTCTCCAATGCCGCCACTGCCACCAGTTGTTGTCCTTCCATAAGTGTCAGAAATGCACCGCCACCCGTCGAGATATATGACATCTGGTCGGCTGCACCGGATTTTTGCACCGCGCTTCCGGTTTCTCCGCCACCAATGATGGATGTAGCCTTTGATCCTCCAACCGCCCGGGCAAGCTCAAAGGTGCCATGACTGAACGGTGCCATTTCAAACACCCCCATGGGTCCGTTCCAGATAATGGTTCCGGCATCCTGCAACACTTCGGAAAAGAGACACGATGTGGCCGGTCCGATATCCGCCGCCAACCATTGCAGAGGGATTTCCTGTACCGGGACGTTCTTCAGATCTGCATCCGGGTCCAGCCGGTCTGCGGCGACAACATCCACCGGCATATAGAATTTGATACCGCGTTCCCGGGCCTTTCCGATAACGTCTCCGGCTGTATCCACCAGGTCCTCTTCTATCATCGATCTACCCACATCATAGCCACTGCCCTTGATAAAGGTATTTGCCATGGCTCCGCCCACGATGATCTTATCCACATGCTGCAGCATATTCTTCAGTGCGGAAAGTTTACTCGATATCTTGGCACCACCCACAATTGCCACCAGGGGACGAACAGGCTTCTTCATGGCTTTATTAAAAAAATCGAGTTCCCTTTTCAGGAGCAATCCTGCCGCCGAAACCGGCGCATGTTCCGTGATTGAAACCACCGAAGCATTGGCACGATGGGACACGGCAAAGGCGTCGTTGATATAAACATCACAGATAGCAGCCAGGGCTTTCCCGAAACCACTGTCGTTTTGTTGTTCCTCTTTGTGGAAACGAAGATTTTCCAGTAACAGTACCTGTCCACCTTCCATACCGCCGGCCAGTGCAGCCACGTCCCCGCCTATACAATCCGGAGCCATCGTTACTTCCAGCCCGAGGATCTCTCCTAAACGATGAGCCACCGGTTGCAGACTGAATTCCCTTTTGACCTGACCCTTGGGCCGCCCCAGATGTGAGGCAAGAATCACACAGGCATCCCGGGACAGCGCATATTTCAGTGTCGGCAGCACCGCTTCTATTCTGGCGTCATCTGTAATCTGTTGTTTGCTGTCGAGTGGCACATTGAAATCGACCCTGATGAAAACTCTTTTCCTGGATATATCGATGTCCTTGATGGTTCTCATGGTACATCCCTCCGTTGCTTTTCTTTTTGTACTTTTTCTATTTTGACCTGTTGCTTAAAACGGCGGTTCAACTCCTTTTTTCTCGACCAGCGTTCAACAAACCCCATTGATCCTGAGGTATACGCCCTGTCAACAGCTGCCTCACGCACGTTGATACCGGATTTCCCTTTCATGGCGGTTCTCAGACATTCTGTTTTCTTCGGGCACACCATGCAGGTTTCAGGAGATGCCCTGAGGTCGTCATCACCTTCCGGAAAGACAATTTCCAGATTACCGAAGCAGGCTGGACAACTCGGTTTCTCTTCTTTCATATTCCCTGTCCAATCTCTTCATATAGCCTTGATCGGCAAAACTGAAGTATTGATTATGTCCAATGACTACATGTTCGTGAACTGCGATGCCCATCATCCGGCAGGCAAAAATAAGTTTCCGGGTGATGGCGATATCTTCCTCAGAAGGCTCGGGATCGCCGGATGGGTGATTATGCGCGAAGATAAGCGCAGCAGCATGGTGGTCAAGTGCTGCACGGACAACTTCTCTCGGGTATACGGAACTGGCGGTCAAGGTCCCTTGAAAAAGCGTTTCCGTGGCGAGGATTTTATTCTTGGCATCCAGATAAACAACCCTGAAGCATTCCCTGCTCTTATCTCTCATGCTGGCTGTGAGATATGCGTATAACTCTTTTGAGTTATTGATCGGATCTTTCCGGATAATTCTGGCATTTAAATACCGATCCGCTGCAGCTTTGATCAGCTTGATACCAAACAGGTTTTTCTCACCGATACCCTTGATCTCACACAATTCACGGGAAGATGCTTCGAAAACCCCCTGGAGTGTCTTGAATCTTTTCAGGGCTGATTTTGCCGCCTCCTTGCAATCTTTGCGGGGCATCCCAAGAGTTAAAAGCAGCTCAATCACTTCATAGTCATGAAATCCGGCCAGACCGGCATCAAGAAATTTTTCTCTTAAGCGCTGCCGATGGCCGGCACCCTTATGTTCCTGTTTCCGATCCATTGGTTTAATTTTCGTCTAACTCTTTCTTGAGATCCCGGGTCATGAGACGAAACAGCGCATCTTTCGGAGAGACATCATCATACAGCACATGATAAATTTCATGAGAAATCGGCATTTCCACTCCCAGGCTGCGGGAAAGATTGTAAACAGATTCGGAGGTCTTAACCCCCTCTGCGACCATATTCATGCTCGACAGGATATGGGCCAGTGTTTCGCCCCGGCCAATTCTTTTGCCAACGGCATGATTTCGGCTTAAGTCACCCGTGCATGTCAGGATCAGATCGCCTATTCCGGCAAGACCGGTAAATGTCCTGGGATTAGCCCCCATTTTCAAACCCAGTCTCCTGATTTCGGTCTGGCCTCTTGTAATCAGCGCCGCACGGGTATTCAGGCCGAGACCCAGGCCATCAATGATACCTGCTGCTATTGCAATCACATTCTTTACCGACCCTCCGAGTTCCACGCCGATGGAATCGTCGCTGGTGTATACCCGAAAAAATGGCGTTGCAAAAACATGCTGGATGGCTTCAGCTACCTTCAAGTCATATGATGCCACCGTCACGACAGTAGGCATGGTCCTGGCCACCTCAAAAGCAAAACTCGGACCCGACAGTACGGAAAAGTTTCCTTTACGGATTTTCGGGAGCATATCTCTTAGAACCCGGGTCATGGTCAAATAAGTCTTATTCTCTATCCCCTTTGAAGCCGACACGATGATCGCATCAGTGGATATGTGAGGAGCCATTTTACCGGCAACCTGCCTTACAAGATGGGACGGCACTACAGTCAGCACCAGGTCTTTACCTGTAACGACATCCGCAATATCATTCCAGGGCGTAAGTTGGGAAGACAACGTAATACCCGGCAGAAATGCCCGGTTTTCGCCGTGTTTCAGGATTTCATCCCTGACAGATGCTTCATACACCCACAGGTCAACGGCATATCCCTTTGTTGCAAGAAGGTTCGCCAGGGCGGTTCCCCAGCTACCGGCTCCCACAACACCAATTTTATAATCTGTTATGACTTCGGGCATATTTTATAAAACCAATCACGAAAACACGAAATACTAAAAACACGAAAATTTTAGCTCACTTTGTGTGATTCCAAATTTCCATACTAAGGTTATTACTCCGGCGGTTAAATACCCTACGGTTGTCATTCCTGTGAAGGCAGGAATCCAGGAAGGCACTGGATGCCGGATCAAGCCCGGCATGACGTATTGAGCTATTTAGTTGCCAGGTTAATATAAGCGGCGCAGCCGCTATCTATAAATTCGCCCCCGGCGAATTTATTCTTTTTCCGCCAGGCGTGCAGCTCCGACCACACGCTCGCCTTTTTCTATATCGATCAGTGTCACACCCTGCGTATTGCGGCTGATGACGGAGATACCCTTGATGGGCATCCGGATAATCTTGCCTATGTCCGTCATGAGCATCAGGTCATCATCCTCTTCCACCAGCAATATCGAGACAACTTTTCCGTTCCTTTCGCTGGTTTTGATTGTAATGACACCCAGACCACCCCGTTTTTGGATTGGGTACGCATCAATCGATGTTCGCTTCCCATATCCGTTCTGGGTTGCTGTACACAACGTCTGCCCGTGACCCATGACCTCCATACCGATGATGGTGTCTCCGGAAAGCAGCCGCATCCCGCGGACTCCCTGGGCCACCCTGCCGGTCGGACGGACATCGGATTCATGAAAACGGATCGACTTTCCTTCCACCGAACCCAAAAACACATTCCGGGTTCCATCCGTTATCCGGGCGGAAATAAGTTCGTCACCCGTTACCAGGCTCAGCGCAATAATACCACCCACACGCGGTCGGCTGTAGGCCATGAGATCCGTCTTTTTCACCAGTCCGTTCTTGGTCGCCATGATAATATAGGATCCCGGATCAAATGAAGGAACATCGAGAACCGTCGCCAGTTCCTCATCCTTTTCGAGATTCAGAAGGTTGACAATGGCCTTCCCCTTGCTCAAACGCCCTGCCTGGGGTATCTCGTACACCTTGCGCCAGTAAACCCTACCCTTGTTGGTAAAAAAGAGAAATGTGTGATGGGTCGAAGCAACGAAGAGGCGTTCGACAAAATCTTCCGCCTTCGTCCCCATGGCGGTCTTTCCTTTGCCTCCACGCCGCTGGTTGTGGTACAGCGTAATGGGGTTACGTTTGATATAGCCACTATTGGAAATGGTAACCACCATGTCTTCTTCAACGATCATGTCCTCGATGGTCAGCTCACGCGTCGCTTCTATGATCTCGGTTCGACGGGAATCACCGTATTCGCTCCTGATTTCGACCAGCTCTCCTTTGATGATGCTCAAGACCAGTCTTTCACTCCCCAGAATTTCCTTGAAATAAGCGATATCCTTCAACAGGCTGACATACTCATCATTGATCTTGTCTCTTTCAAGGCCTGTCAATCTCTGGAGGCGCATATCCAGAATGGCCTGGGCCTGCAGTGGGGACAAATCAAATTCTTTCATCAGCCGGGTCTTTGCCTCGGGTGGTGTCCTGGAGCTGCGGATAAGCGCCACGATTTTATCCAGGTGGTCCAATGCGATTTTCAGACCTTCCAGGATATGGGCTCTGGCTTCGGCCTTGTTCAGGTCGTAGCGTGTCCGCCGGATGATTACCTCTTTGCGGTGCAGAATAAAATAATCCAGAAGCGCTTTCAAGTTCATTACTTCGGGTTGTTTGTTAACAACCGCAAGAAAAATGATTCCGAATGTATTTTCTAACTGGGTATGTTTATATAGCTTGTTGACGATGACGCCTGCCACCTGGTCCTTTTTCAAACCCAGGGCGATACGCATGCCGTCCCGGTCAGACTCGTCTCTGATAAATTTGATGCCTTCCAGGTGCTTTGACCGCATCAACTCGGCCACTTTTTCTATTACACGGGACTTGTTGACCTGGTAAGGAATTTCTGTGATGACAATGGTCTCACTGCCGGTTCGCTTGTCCTTTTCGATATTGGCACGCGCCCGGATACGAATAATCCCCCGGCCGGTATGATAGGCGTCCGTGATCCCCTTTGTGCCATGAATAATGCCCGCGGTGGGGAAATCAGGCCCCGGCATATGTTCCATGAGTTCATCGATGGAAATGGCAGGGTCATCGATGAGGGCGGTGATGGCATCAATGAGCTCACATAGATTGTGCGGTGGTATGTTGGTTGCCATACCCACGGCTATACCGGAGGATCCGTTTGCCAGAAGAGCTGGAATCCTGGTCGGCAGAACAGACGGCTCGGTCATGGATTCGTCATAGTTGGGAATCAGGTCGACCGTGTCCTTCTCCAGGTCCATGAGCATCTGATGCGAAAGCTGCATCATTCGAATCTCGGTATACCGCATAGCTGCGGCCGAGTCTCCATCCACGGATCCAAAGTTGCCCTGCCCGTCCACCAGCGGGTATCGCATGGCAAAATCCTGCGCCATCCGGACAATGGTATCGTAGACGGCGGTATCCCCATGGGGGTGATATTTACCAAGAACGTCACCGACAATTCTAGCCGATTTTTTATAGGCCTTGTTATAGTCGTTTTTCATTTCCCGCATCGCAAAAAGAACCCGGCGATGTACTGGTTTGAGGCCATCTCTGACATCGGGCAGCGCCCGGCCGATAATGACACTCATGGCATATTCAAGATATGACTTTTTCATCTCTTTTTCGATACTGATTTCGGGTGTATATTCACTCGTGGTCATATTTCACCTTACATTTCTGTTGGTTTTGATTCATGAGATTCTGATGCACATGTTCCTTCCAACGGCATTCCCAGAGGATTCACCATTGTTTGGTAGTTGGTACGATAGATATCGGTCAGGGTCAAGAATGCGGTAATCACCAGCGGGCCGTAAATAATGCCCAGAATGCCAAAAAGCTTCAACCCGCCGATGATGGCTAAAAACACCAGCAGTGTATGCATTTTCACCCGCTGTCCCACGAGTTTGGGTTTGAAAAAGTATTCGACCCCCCCGGAAAGAACAACGTAAAAAACAATGAAAAAGATGCCCGACGCGATCCGCCCTTTGAGAAACAGATAAATGGCGGCAGGTATAAAGACAATACCAATGCCGATAATCGGCAGAAATGCCAGCAGCCCCATGATGACACCCCACAGGAAAGGTGAGGGCAGTCCAAAGATGCTGAATACAATCCCCCCTGTGAGTCCCTGGATCAAACCGCCGGCCCCATTCCCGATGAGGATGGCTCCCGCCATATCCTTGAATTTTTTCAGGAGGATTTGATCCTGATTACTGGGAAGCGGAGATAGATCAATAATAAAAGAAACAAGCCGCCCGCCATCGATGAGCAGATAATAGATAACAAGCAGCATCAGGAAAAAATTAATGAAAAATGCCAGCATATTGGACGCAATCGACCTTGCCTGGTTGTAAAGGAATAGACCCACGAATTTGGCGATCTCGGATATGTAAGTGTTGAGTTCCTCTACGGTGATCTGAAAATTAAATTTTGTCAGCACGTTGTTGGTAATCTCAAGGACTTTGCTCCCTTCCATGAGTGCTATAATCTGCGGGCTGATCATGGCATCCTTGGCCGCCAGATAGAGATCGTAGGCCTCCTTTGACAGAATGCTTACAAATAGAACGATGGGGACAAAAAGGATGCAGAAAATCACACAACAGGTCAGAAAAGATGCAATGGCCGGCCGAACAGTGCCACTGCCGGAAATACGACCATACAGCGGGCTGAAAATCCCGGACACAACCGCCGCAAGAATAATAATGGACAGAAACGGCCACAGAAGCCAGCCAAGCAGAAATATCGATATCAGAAAACAAGCTAAAAAAAACAATAAAATCGTATAGCTGGCAGTTTTTTCGGTCATACGATCCCCAGTGTGTTACATGGAAGGCGTTCTATCTGCTTACGTAGCTACCAGCTGCAAATACAAGCAATACTTCATATATAAAGACAGGTATGTAGTTCCCGAAAACAGCATATAAAATTCCGCCGCCGACAATCGCCGGCACACCACAAAAAACCAGAATACCCAATTTTCTGCTAACGTTCATACAGGCCTCCCAACTATTTGAAATAGTTCCTTAGAAATACCATTTTATTAAATTATATCTTAAATTTAGAACACGCAGTTCAGGTTTGATTTTTAGCAATAATCATCCATGAAGTAAAGAAAAAAATCAACGTTCAATAATCATGGCCATACCCATTCCACCGCCGATACACATGCTTATCAGACCTGTTTGGTAATCTTTTCGTTTCATTAAATTCATGCCGGTGACCATTTGACGTGCGCCGGTACAGCCAATGGGATGACCGAGTGAAATACCGCTTCCCAATTCATTGGGACGACTTGTTTCAATACCCAGTTCACGCATACAAGCGATAGCCTGGGCTGCAAACGCCTCGTTCAGCTCGATCATGTCGATATCGTCCAGGCTCATCCCCGTCGATTTGAGGACCTTCCTCACGGCAGGCACAGGTCCCAGCCCCATATACGCGGGGTCCACACCACCTGAGGCAAATGCTTTGATTTTAACAATCGGCTCGAGGTTCAGTTCCGCTGCCTTTTCAGCACTCATGAGAAGTACGGCCGCCGCACCATCGTTGATACCCGAAGCATTTCCGGCGGTCACCATGCCGTCTTTTTTGAAAGCCGGCCGTAATCGGGTCATCTTTTCCATGTCTGTTTCCATGGGTCTTTCGTCCGTATCGAACAGGGTATCTCCCTTGCGCGACTTGATGGTGACCGGAACAATTTCTGCGGCAAAATCGCCATCCACGATAGCCTTTCTCGCGCGCTGATGACTCAGTACGGCAAGTTCGTCCTGTTCCTCCCGGCCAATATGGTATAATTCGGCGATATTCTCGGCAGTGAGCCCCATGTGATAACCATAAAATATTTCGTAAAGACCGTCAAAGACCATCAGGTCGTAAATATCTCCCACACCGGTCAACTCCATCCGGTGCCCCCACCTTGCCTTGGGCAGAGCCATGGGCACGGTGCTCATACTCTCCTGTCCACCCGCAAGAATGACGTCTGCCTGACTGGACATAATGGCCGCAGCACCAATGGCAATGGCTTTTAATCCTGACCCGCATACCTTGTTAATTGTCAAGGCAGGGGTCTCCTTGGGGATCCCCGCCCGGATCATGGCCTGGCGGGCCGGATTCTGGCCCTGAGCGGCCTGGAGAACATTCCCCATGATGACCTCGTCCACAGTTACGGGAATGAATGCATCGTCCCACTCGCCGTGTCGGGTTTCCAGCTCGATTCTGCCTCTGCCCTTCAATTTATCCGGGGCAAAAGCCTCCATGGCGTCACTGGCTACCGGCCGGAGACCGGTCCGGTTGAAAACATCTTTCATGACAATGGATCCCAGTTCCACCACGGAGATCGTTTTCAAACCACTTCCAAAAGTTCCTATTGCAGTTCTTGTACCACCGACAATAACAGCTTCTTTCATCCTGTTTCTCCTTTATTATACGTTTTCACTCTGATACTGGTAAGGGTACGTATCATATCATCATCCAAAAGGTCAATATTTCGCCGTGTGTCTTATCATCTTTGCATACCGATCTCACCCGGATTATCGACTCGTCCTGGCTGCCAATCGCGACGAATTTTATAACCGGCCCACCCGGCAGGTTGCCTTCTGGGACGACGCTCCGGAAATCCTTGCCGGGCGTGACCTCAAGGCTGGTGGTACCTGGTTGGGAATCACTAAAACAGGGCGTTTCGCCGCCATCACGAATTTCAGAGCGGTGAAGTGATTTTTTCAGAACGCACATTCCAGGATAGGGCCGCAGGCACACCAAACGTTGAAACGCGAAAATACACCGTCACTCTGCCCGCATCATAATGGCTGCCACCGGGCAAATGGCAACGCAGGCTTCACATGTCCGACAATTATTGTCTGGTGTCACTTGTAGGCCATAGGCGCTGATGATGGTATGAAATCCGCGTTTGGCAAAGGCAAAGAAGGGATGACCGTTTTGCTCCCGGCACACCTCAATGCATTTCCCGCATAAAACGCACCGGTTGGGGAAGTAATCGATATGAGGATGGGTGTTATCGATTTCCACGTCCTTTAAAACAGTTTCTAGGGGTTTGGCCTTTAATCCCGTTTTCAGAAATTTGGCTATCTTCTGCAGCTCACATTGCTTGTTTGCCGGGCAGTTCCGGCAGTCAATATGATGGACGGAAAGCAGCATTCGTAAGGCTGATCGCTGCAATCGCCTGACATCGGGTGTGTCGGTGGCAACCCGCATGCCCTGAGTTACTTTTATGGTACACGATGTAACCGGGCGGTCCATGCCGGCTATTTCAACAAAACAAAGCCTGCAGGATGCAGGCGGATGTGCCATGCTCTCCATAAAACACAGATTCGGAATATAGATATCGTTTTCCAGACAGGCTGTAAGGATCGTAGTATTCTCTGTAACCTCAAGATCTCGATCATCGACTGTTATGCTAAGCATTCTACTCTTTCCTTTATGCGGTTATCTATAAAGCTCAAGGGATACCGCGTACAGAGGTCTGCGGGGGTTCGTTTTAAAGTCGGGCAACTGTCTGAGATCGTTAGACGCCGTTAGGCCCGCAGCATAAACTAGATGGTTACAAAGATAAACCAGCCGTTATTTATAAACATATCTAAATACAACGTGCAGCGGCGGGCCTTACGGCGCCTTAGGAGCGAGTTTTGGCCGGCTTTAAAACGAATTTCCGCAGACCGCCAAGACAACCCAGCTTGAGTTTTGCGGATAACTGGTTTCCCTTAAATTCCAAACGTTCATTTTTCGGGCCGCTCGATGCTCGGTGCCAGACCAGGCGGCGACACCCGCATGACTGCATCATAATCCGGTGGACAGGCCACCATACATTCTCCGCACTTCACACACAGTTCCTGATCGATGCCTTTTTTGCGCGTACTGGTGGTAAAGATGGCATCGGTGGGACAGCTGCCGACACAGGCATCACATCCTCTGGCACATTTTTCAAGATCGATGTAAAACGCCGTCAATGCACGGCACGTTAAGCCGGGACATCTCTTTTCCAGGACATGAGCCCGATATTCGTCTTCAAAATAACGCAGGGATGTCAGGACTGGATTGGGCGCTGTTTTTCCCAGGCCACACAAAGAACCCATCTGGATATCCCGACTCAGCTTTTCCAGCAGAACCAAGTCATCCGGGCAGCCTTCCCCCCTGGTCATCCGTTCCAGGATACGGAGAAGGTGATGGGTACCGATTCTGCAGAAAGTACATTTGCCACAGGATTCATTCTGAATAAAATCGAGAAAATAGCGCGATACATCCACAACACAGGAATCTTCAGCCATGACCACCATGCCCCCGGAGCCCATCATCGCACCAGCGTCCTTCAAGGAATCAAAATCGATGGGAATATCGAGAAAGCTTTCGGGCAGGCAGCCACCGGAAGGTCCGCCGATCTGGACTGCCTTGAATGCCTTTTTGTTCGGGATACCGCCGCATATATCAAAGATAAGTGTTCGCAGGGTTACTCCCATGGAAATCTCAACCAGACCCGGATGCACCACGTCTCCGACAACGGAGAAAACAGCCGTTCCCGGGCTGTTCTCGGTTCCGATGCTTCGAAACCAGTCAGCGCCCCTCTCGATGATGGGTGGCACGCCGGCCAGTGTCTTGACATTATTGATAATGGTTGGCCGACCCCACAGGCCCGTTTCAACCGGATAGGGCGGTCGATGCCTCGGCATTCCCCGGACACCTTCGATGGACCGTATCAAAGCGGTTTCTTCCCCACAGACAAAAGCCCCGGAGCCCTGAAACACCTCGATGTGCAAATTAAACCCCGTTCCCAGTATATCTTTCCCTATCAGACCCATCCCCTCGGCCTGCCCTATGGCCTTCTCGATCATTCTTACCGCCAGGGGATATTCAGCCCTGACATAGATAATCGCTTTTTCAATTCCCGTGGCATAGGCGCAAACGGCCATACCTTCAAGGACCTGGTGCGGGTTGCTTTCGATAATCGTCCGATCCATGTAGGCACCGGGGTCTCCCTCGTCTGCATTACAAATCAGATATTTCGGCTCATTTCCGGCACTTTTGACTTTTTCCCATTTCAGACCGGTTGAAAAACCCGCACCACCTCTTCCCCTCAAGCCGGACATAGTGATCTCCGAAATAATGTCTTCCGGATCATTCTGGAGTGCCTGATCCAGGGCTTGATACCCGCCGGAGGCAATGTAGTCGTAAATGTCTTCAGGATCGATCAACCCACATTTTTCGGTAATGATCCGCTTCTCCATACTGAACCTGGAAAATTCCATGACCGAAGGAATCAATTCATTTTCCATTGTCGCGCCCAGTAGATGCTCAAAGCGGGGATCCCCCTCTTCCAGAAACAGCTTCGTAAGCATCCTGGCCTTGCCGGGACTCACATTCGGGTAAAAGATCGGCGGAAAACCTGAGTCCGGATGGTCGATGATCACCACCGGCTCTGCATAGCAATGACCCGCACAACCGACAGTATGGATCTGAGCCGCCACGTGTCTTTCTGCAAGGGCTTCTTCAAAGGCCTGCTTGGTTTCGAGTGCACCCGATGCAATACCACAGGTAGCCATACCAATGTGAATTTTGGGCATCGGAGTTTGTATGAATTGATCCCTCTTTTTATCCGCCATCTCTCGAATGGTCTGATATGAACGGCTCGGGCTTGTCTTATGCATTCTGTTGTTGCTTCTCCTTTTCTCTCTCGGCTTTTTCTTTTTCAACTTCGACCCGAAGGACCAACCCTTCTACTTTACTGGGAGCCATGTGGCCATGGACGGTTTCACCCACCAGGGCCACCGGCGCCAATGCACAGCACCCCACACAGGCCACTCTTTCGATACTGAACTCTTTGTCCGGTGTGGTCTCGCCTTCCTTGATTTCGAGTTTTCTTTCAAAGTTTTCCAAAATGATATCACCGCCCCTTACGTGACAAGCCGTGCCCAGGCAGACTTTGACGGGATGTCTACCGGGCGGATGAAAGCGAAACTGGTTGTAAAATGTGGCAACGCCATATACTTCGGCAACGGGAATACCCAGGTGTTCGCCGACCAAACTCAGGGCTTCCGCAGGCAAATAATGGTATTTCTCCTGAATCATCTGGAGAATGGGTATCAGTTCGCCTCTATCCTTCCCGAATTTTCCCAACTCCGATTGTATGCCTTCCAACATCTCCTGAAGCTCGTGTTGATCCCCTTCCATCATTACCATGACCTCATGTTTTCCTTGAAACAAGACATGTCAACCATTTGAAATATTGTCTCTTTTAACTATTTAGATTGCTTAGAATGTAGACTGTTAGTGTTGCGCGCCGTGGAGTCTTTCATACGCAAGGCATTTAAGAGCGAAGCCATAGTGTACTATTGCGAGCTCTTAATAACGCAGCAGATGGATGTCTCCAAGGCTCGCAACAATTAAATTTTCTCCAAAGCGCCGTATGCCGCCTGTATCCTGTCACGGAGCAAAAAGCAGAGCCTCTCCATAACACTGAAACCAAGTGCTGTATTGCTCAGCATAACCTCCCGCAATTCAGCCCCTTTGATGGAGACGACCCTGGTTGGCTTCTGGCAGGAGGCGGATGACATGAGTATATGCGGTTCGTCGAGTATCGTCGACCAGCACCCCAGGAACCGACCCTTTCCAAGCATGTCGATAACGACCCTGCCACTCCTGTGCCCTAAATCCGTGGATCGCTCCAGGATAACATATCCATCGACAATAATGTAGATGTGCTCACCAAAGTCTCCCTGGCGAAATACATACTCCCCGGCCTTGAGCGAGCGAATACGCCCCAGTTTTGAAATTTGTTTAATGACAGGATCCTCAAAATTTTTAAAAAATTTGCTTTCTCTTAATGCCTGTTCGATATCGGATACTTTCATGGCGTGCCTCTCAATCCTGATGGTTGGTTTTTTTGTCGGATGACGTACGCATCCGGTTCTTCAATTGACGCCATTGGGTAAGCCGTTTCTTGATGATCCGTTCATATCCCCGATCTACCGGTTCATAAAACGCCTGTCCTCTGATTTTTTCCGGCAAGTATTCCTGAGAGACGATGGCATCCTGATAATCATGGGCATACTTATAATCCCTGCCGTAGCCAATGGATTTCATCAATTTTGTGGGCGCGTTGCGTATGTGCAGCGGCGTTTCCAGGGACCCGGTCTGCTTGATGGTCTCCTGCACCTTTTTGTAGGCCGTGTATATGGCATTGCTCTTGGGGGCCGTGGCCAGGTATACGGCAGTCTGGGCCAGGGCCAGATCCCCTTCCGGGGATCCGAGAAAACGATAGGTCTCCATACCATTCAAGGCCATTCTGAGTGCATCAGGGTCGGCATTCCCGATGTCTTCAACGGCAAAACGGACCATTCTTCGTGCCACGTAAACAGGGTCTTCTCCGGATGCCAGCATACGACCGAGCCAGTAAATGGCAGCATCGGGATCGCTGCCGCGCATGCTCTTGTGCAACGCCGAAATAAGATTGTAATGGGATTCACCTGATTTGTCATAAACGAGCGCTTTTTCCTGAAGCGCTGTTTTAATCTCTTTCAATGTCACATTTTTCTCTTCTTGATCTACTCTTTTCAGGCTTGTCACCAGCTCGAGATTGTTCAAGGCCATTCGAGCGTCACCGTCTGAAATATGAACCAGGTATTGGATGGCCTCCTGGCTCAAATGCCAGGAATCCTGCCCCAGACCCCGGTCTTCATCCTTGAGCGCGGATTCGATAATCAGGGCGATATCCTCTTCCGACAAGACCTTCATGGTGATGACACGACAGCGTGACAAAAGCGGCCCAATCACTTCAAAGGAGGGGTTTTCGGTTGTCGCCCCGATCAATGTAATCAACCCATCTTCAACGTGGTGCAGAAATGCATCCTGCTGTGCCTTGTTGAAACGATGGATTTCATCGACGAACAGTATGGTTTCCTGTCGATACAAAGACCGCTGGTCCTTGGCGATCTTGATGACGGATCGAATTTCCTTTACACCCGACAACACGGCTGAAAAATGAAGGAAATGCGATTGGGTCTCCCTGGCAATGATACGGGCAAGGGTTGTTTTCCCACACCCGGGAGGGCCCCAGAGGATCATGGAAAAAATACGGTCGGATTCAATAGCGGTCTGGATCAGTTTGCCTTTGCCCAGGAGATGCTTCTGTCCCACGAACGTCTTCAGGCTGTTCGGGCGAACCCGTTCCGCAAGGGGTTGACTCTTTGCGCTGGATTGCCGTGCGTTATATTCGAAAAGATCCATCGGTAAACCGTGTTAGCTTGTTCATTGGGTTCATTGTGTTTGTTGTGTTCCCCAATGGAAACCGTAAACAATCGGCATCTCCCTTAATCGTCAACTCAATAAACCCTAAAAACTCAATAAACTCAATAAACACTATGTATTTCCCTTCGTCAACCGCCCGGTTCGCTGGCGGAAAATGAGACGGATGGGCGTCCGGTCGAGACCGGTTCCCAGGCGGAGTTGATTCATCAAATACCGTTTGTACGAAAAATGAACCGCTTGGGGATAATTGACAAAACACACGAATGTGGGCGGCTTTGTTGTAATCTGGGTAGCATAATAAAATTTAAGCCGCTTTCCCCTGAACAGGGAAGGCTCATTCTTCTGGGTGGCTTTTTCGACGATTCTGTTTAATTGTCCAGTACCGATCCGGGTATCGAACTGGCTGTGAACCGAATCTACCATATCGAAAATTTTACGAATGCGGATACCGGTGAGGGCGGATATGGTCAACACCGGGGCAAAATTCAGAAATTTTGCCGCATCCTTTACCTGCTCCTGAAACTTTTTGGCTGTATTGCTGTCCTTCTCCACTATATCCCACTTGTTCAGTAAAAAAATGCATCCGCAGCCTCTGTCATAGGCATAACCGGCAATATTGATATCCTGTTCAGTAATACCATCGGCCGCATCCAGAACCATCAAGGCAACATCACATCTGTCAAGACTCCTCAAGGCCTTGATGACTGAAAATTTCTCCAGCTTTTGATGAACCTTGCCCTTGCGTCGTATACCGGCGGTATCGATGAAGCGATACAAGCGCCCATCCTTTCGACAATCTGAATCAACCGCGTCGCGAGTCGTGCCCGGTATGTCGCTCACCAGGTGCCGGTCTTTCCCGAGGATAGCATTGATCAGCGATGATTTGCCGACATTAGGCCGGCCTACGACGGCTATTTTCACACAATCCTCTTTTATATCCCCGGCGTTCGAGGTCGAAATCCGGGAGAGCCGCTCCACCAGGCTATCCAGAAAATCATGCATGCCGTACCCGTGTTCAGCCGATACGGGATAGGGATCCTCTATCCCCAGGCTGTAAAAATCGTAGATGCCCTTTTCCTTCTCGATCCCATCGATTTTAATGACCACCACCATGACCGGTTTGGTGGTTGCACGCAGCATTTGAACGATATCTTGATCAAAGGGTGAAATCCCTCCCTTGCCGTCCAGCATGAAGATGACAACATCGGCATCTTCCATGGCCTGTTGGACCTGTAATCGGATTTGGGGTGCAAAATTGTCGGTCGCCTCGGTAAATCCACCGGTATCGATCAACGTAAATTCAACGTCGTTCCAGCGTGCATCACCGTAAATGCGATCTCTGGTCACACCTGGAAAATTTTCCACAAGGGCATCTCTCGACTTTGTGACGCGGTTAAAAAAAGTCGACTTCCCCACATTGGGTCGACCGATAATGGCAACAATAGGTTTCATGGGAGCTCTTTCTTTATATTTAAAACAATATTAAAAACAAAAAAAGGGTTCGAGGGTACAAGGGTAGCTAAGGGCTATAAGCTGTTAGTTGCTAATACAGTCTATAACCGACGGCCTTATAGCATCCTAGCCTCCAAACATCCTGGCCCCCTTCGCTGATGCCTTATCCCCTTGAACCCTTGGATCCTCGACCCCTCGGACCATTTAGTATTCTTTCACCCGGTCAAAATATGTCATTCTCTATGAACACGACAAGTGATAAAAAAATACCCTATCAGATTCTATACATCATCGTCAATTTCGATAAAAGAGAATTTTCACGTGACAGGCATCACGTGTTTAGTTTATATGATAAAATACGTACAACACCTCAAATTTTATCTATTCGAGTTATCAAAAAGGAATACCATGTCCCTGACACTATTGGAAGGAAACGAGGCTGTTGCCTGGGGAGCATACCATGCTGGTTGCCGTTTTTTTGCAGGATACCCCATTACACCGGCCACAACCATATTGAACACCCTGATAAAGATCCTGCCTCCCAATGGCGGCATCTGTATTCAGGGAGAAGACGAGATCGCCTCCATCGGATTCTGCCTCGGTGCCTCCATGGCCGGCATGAAGGTTATGACAGCCACGTCAGGCCCCGGCATCAGTCTGTACAGCGAAAACATCTCTTTTGCCATCGGATCTGAAATTCCCATCGTTATCATCGATGTTCAGCGACTTGGTCCCTCAACAGGATCGGCAACAAAGGGCGCTGACGGTGATATCCAATTTCTGCGGTGGGGCAACAGCGGTGGACTGCCCGTCATTGTTCTGGCACCCACGGATGTGGCAGACTGCTATCTCCTGACAGCTCACGCTTTCAACCTGGCGGAAACATTCCGCTGCCCTGTATTCATTGCATCCAATAAGGAAATCGGTATGACCCGGGAGAGCATCGACCTGGACACATTAGCCCTGCCTCCCATCATCCAACGAACCACCGCCCCTGACAAGGTCCCGTATCTTCCATTTGCTGCCGCCGGCCCTACCAGCGCTCCTGATTTTATGCCCCTTGGTGGCGAAACCATTGCCCGTCAGACATCTTCCACACATGGCCCGGATGGTTACATTACGGTGGATCCGGAGGTTATCGCTAAAAGCCAGAATCGGCTCCGTGATAAACTTGAAGCCTCTCTGGACGCTTTTACGTTTTACGATGAGCACATGGAGCAGGGTGCCGAGATCCTGATAATCACCTATGGCATCAGTGCACGCTCGGCCAAGGCCGCCGCAAAAATACTCTCCGGCTCCGGGACACCGGTCTCCATACTGACGCTCAAAACCCTGTGGCCCATTCCCGAGGAGTTGATCAAAAAAAAGGCCTCTGAATACAGACAGGTTGTCGTGATTGAAATGAACCTTGGTCAGTATATCCATGAAATCAGGCGAATATTACCCGATCATTCCGTCGGGTTCCTGGGTCAGATGGATGGTAATCTCATAACACCATCACAAATCGAGGAGTTCATCACACATGCATAGTTTCATCAATAGTTCCAGACCGCCGGCATATTGTCCCGGCTGCTCTCACGAAGTTGTGACACGTGCCCTGGACAAGGCCTTTTTACAAATGGGTATCCACGAAAACCAGGTCGTCATTGTCAGCGACATCGGTTGCTCAGGCCTCTTTGACACGTTTTTCAAGACCCATGCGTTTCACGGCCTCCATGGCCGTGCATTGACATATGCCACGGGTATCAAACTGGCTCGGCCCGATCTTCATGTGGTGGTCACCATGGGGGATGGTGGCCTGGGTATCGGCGGTGCCCATCTCCTCAGCACCTGCCGGCGCAACATCGACATCACCTTGCTGATCCTCAACAATTTCAATTACGGAATGACAGGCGGCCAGTTCTCGGCCACCACACCCCAGGACGCGCTGGTGGGATCCGGCTTTCTCAACCAGATAGAGAAACCCATGGATGCCTGCCGGGTAATGCGCGCAGCCGGAGCGAGTTATGTTACCCGAATTTCTGCCTATCAGGGTGACCTTTCAACAGAAATGGAACAGGCCATCCGGTTCAATGGATTCTCTACCATGGACATCTGGGGCATCTGCCCGGGTCGCTATACCCGCCAAAATAAAACCACCTTCAAGACTATCCAGACATCCATCGACAGCCTGCCTTCCTATCATGGGCCTGTCCCGGAAAATCTTCGAGAGGAGTACGGTAAGCATTACAGGGAAAAAGCCTCTACGCAGAAACCATTGCCGACACCCATAAACGTGGCAAAGAAGTTTCCTGCTCTCTTTCACGACAGGAAAGAGATTTTGATCCTGGGCAGCGCCGGACAACGGATCGTTACCGCCGGTGAGATATTGTGTTATGCCGGACTCACAGCCGGACTCCATGCAACCCAGAAAAATGATTATCCCATTACGGTTCTAAGGGGGCACTCGGCCTGTGACGTAATTTTATCCCCCAATAAAATAGATTACGCAGGCATCACAGTACCGGATGTGATCCTGGCTCTAGGGCAGGAAGGAATCGACCGGAAAAAAACGATTTTCAGTTCCTGCACCGATGACACCTTTGTATTGGTGGATTCAAAGGCAGAGATTCCGGATTGCCGCGGCACCATACTGTCCATTGACTTCAAGGGAAAAAAGATCAAGCGTCAGGACATGGCCATGGTAGCATTGAGCCTCCTCGCACAACAAGAACGGTTGATCCACCAGGACTTGTTAGAGGCAGCTCTCCGAATCCGGTTCAAGGGAGCCACACTGGAGAAGGTATTGGAATTGGTTAGAAAATCTCGGGAGCTGAGGAGTTAGGGTTGGAGGGATAAAGAATAGGGTCTGAGGGGAATAGCGTTCATTGAGTCTGTTGGGTTTCTTGGGTTCGTTGGGTTGGTGAAACAGGGAAGTGTTGAAAACTGTATACCGTTTACCGATGACAACTCAATAAACACAACAAACTCAAGAAACTCAATAGCAACATCAGGCAAGAGGAATCCACTATGGAGAACATCGTTGAGCGACGCATCATGTGGGGTGATCTCGATGCTCTCGGCATTGTATTCTACCCGCGCTACTATGAATGGTTCGATGGCTGTGCGCATCAATTCTTCGAAGTCATCGGCATTTCCCACGATCATTTGTGGAAGGCGCATGGTATTGTTTTTGGCCTGGCGGAAACCCGGTGCCGATACAAGAGGGCGGGTCGCTACCATCAGCGGATCAAGATTGGCACGCAACTCGAAGACCTTCGTACCAAAACGTTGATGCTACGGCATACCATCACACGAGGGGATAATGGCAAGACAATGGTGATTG
>QMMS01000029.1 GCA_003647375.1 Deltaproteobacteria bacterium | reverse complement strand
TTTGAAACAGATAAGCCTATCCGAGAAATTCGCCTGACATTAGACGGGGACATGGAGCGGTACGTGTGGTTTCTAAACAACAAAGCACTTTCTGAGAGTGACGTTATTCGTATCCGTGCCGGTGAGGTAGTCCGGTTCATTATGATCAACCGTACCATGATGCATCACCCTATGCATCTTCACGGCCATTTTTTCAGAGTCATCAACGGTCAAGGGGATCACGCACCGCTTAAGCATACAGTTGATGTTGAACCCATGTCTACAACGGTAATCGAAT
Organism: Deltaproteobacteria bacterium; assembly: GCA_003647375.1. The sequence goes on along the minus strand of QMMS01000029.1, from coordinate 24,415 downwards.
TTAAGGCCAATGAGCTCGGTGATTGGTTTTTTCATTGTCATCTGCTCTACCACATGAAAAGCGGCATGGCACGGGTCATCCACTATGACGGCTATCAGCCGGGCCCGGATGTCGCTGCAGTGCGATCCAACCTCTTTAAGGAATTCTGGTATGCTTGGGGTGAAGCCGATGTGCTCAGCAACATGACCGAAGGTTCTTTAACCCTGGCGGATACGCGCAATATCTTTGAGGCGCAATGGGAAGCGGGCTGGCAGAATGTTGATGAAACCGACTGGGAAGGCCTTTTCACATACGATCGCTATTTGAACCGGTATAGCAGTATATTTGCCGGTGCCGATTTTATAGGGGAAGGGGACACAACGGAGGAAAGTCGCGGCGTGCTCGGTTTTCGCTATTTACTGCCGCTGAATCTCGCGTCCCTTGTTTGGGTGGATTCAGATGGCGGGGCAAGGGTGACTCTTGAAAAAGAGTTCACTTTGACACCGCGTCTTGCTTTGATCGGTGAAGTCGAATACGACACCCATGACATGTGGGAGGGCAAGACAGGGTTATCTTATACGCTGTTCAGAAATGTTTCCTTGCTGGGTCAGTGGCACTCGGAGTTCGGCTGGGGCGGCGGCGTACAGGTACGATTTTAAATTTCGTTATTCTACGGCAGTAATATTATTTTTGTCGTTGGGATGTGGCCCACATCTCCCACAACGCTCGCAGGGACACATAGGCAAATATCACGGCAAAAACGCCACCGCCGGGTATGTGCAGCCAGAAAAAAGCCGGCGAGACAAATGCCTTCAGCCACATGGCCGAAATATCGATCAATACGCCCAGGAAAGGTAAAACAATCAGCCATGTTCGAAGTTTGGGGCTGGCATCCAGCAGCAAACTGATGACGCCCATGAAAATAAAAATCATTCCCATGCCGAAAAGATGAATGTGGGTCCATTTAAGCGTCCATACGAATTGTTCAGCTTTGTAAAAGGGTGGTTTCTTCGTTTTGCTAACGGGTTGAGATAGTTCGGAAAACAGATCACCCCTTTGAGGTGCGGCAATTGACTCAGAAGTCACACTGCGTTTCTTTTTATGTTCCGTGGGTGACATTGACATTTCAACGGAGGCGGCGCTGGTCTGGAAGGTTGGAATGATGTCATGGATTACAACCTGACCCAAAGCGCCTATCATACCGAAAGACAGGGTAAGGATGATGCAGGTCGACAATGCCTTGGCTGGAATAGACATGACTTTGAATGTCATATTTTGTCGTATCTCTTGTTCACCTGAAAAAAGTTTCATCTTTTACCTCTCTACTCCCCTGAAAAATTTGACCCGGAATACTCTCCATCTTGATTAAAGAAAAAATAAACACCGCTAGGGTTCTCATTGATGGTTTCAAATTGAACAACGGTTTCACGACTGTTGTCTGTGTTTCGGGTACTAATTCTTATGGTTTTTAGCCCTGTTTCCCAAGCTTCCGGCAATTTCCCGGAAGCGATCAGACGATCGTAAAGAACGGTTGCCTTCTGAACGGCTTGAAAAGTGGTGAATGTATCTTCAGCATGGGTTTTCCCACCGTGGCTTCGAGCAGGATTGGCAACCATGAATGTAAAGGTTACCACCAGTGCGAACACAAGGATATTCATACCTAATTTTAAACTGGTTTTGAAGTGATTCATACTGACCTCCAATTGCATGTGTAAAATGACCGACACTGATTTCCATTCAAGAATTATACCACATTGTTATATTATAAAAATAGTCCAGTTATTAGAAAAATCAACAATTGGTTCAATTCTCGATCTCGGAGCTCATTCCTTCTCGTAAGCGGAATTCTCATTACATCCCAACCCCAAAACCAAGAATATTCAGCATTGCATATGAGGTTTTCGGATTCTATCCAACAAGAATCCGGTACGCTCGATCAAGTTGTAGTGGATAATAATGACACCATATTGAATCTAATCGATTTGATCGGGTAAATTTTATACGACCTTATGTCGGCTCCAGCTGTCTCGCATTCCAGGTTAGACGACCTACTAATTAATATTATCAATAATAACTGCATGTAAAAAGAATATCCATGATTTTTCTCATACGTGGCATGCTGTTTGCTTTACTAACCAGGCAGAATGGTTAACGTGCAACTTGAACCAAAATAACTCAAGGAGGAAACGAAAATGTTTACACTAAGAAATGTTATTATCAGTATCGCTTTAATTGCAGTACTCGGAATCGGTATCAACGCGTTTGCCCATGGCGGCATGGGCTGGGGTGGTGGATGGGGTCATCATCGCGGAGGTATGCACTATCAGGGTGGTTACGGGAATGGAAATGCTGATCAAATGAATACGGAAGAATACAAGCAGTTCGAGCAGAAGAGAGAAGCGTTTTTCAGTGAAACCCAGGATATCAGGACTAGTCTTTTTGAAAAAGAACGTGACCTGCAGAACGAATTGGCCAAGGATGAGCCGGATGTAGCTCAGGCATCTCAGCTGCAAAAAGAAATTTCCGATCTGCAGTCCCAGTTCGACCAGAAGCGTATCGAACATATGGTTGAAATGCGAAAGCTGAATCCGAATGCCGGCCAAGGATATCGGTCCGGCGGCCCCATGATGGGTTCCGGTGGCCCTATGATGGGCTCCAGAGGTTCCATGATGGGCTCTGGATTTAATGGTGGTGGCGGCTACTGCTGGTAGTTGTTTTTATGGAACTATAGACAATGTTAGTGACAGGGCGGCATCCATTGACCGCCCTGTTCAATTTCATAAAATGGATTGGATATTCGATAAAGGCGTCTAATATGAAAAAGTTACCCAGGAATTTAAGACTTGAAGCCGGGAACGCTAGAAGACAGTTTTTGAAACTGGCCGGTTATGGAACCCTTGGCCTGGTGGCAGGGGGTGTCTGGCCGCTATTAGGTCAATCAGCGGCAGGACAACATGAAGATGCCATTTCAAAGACAGGGTTTGTACCCGATCTTGATATTTCCCTTGTGGCCAAGCCAGGTAATTTAGCGATATTTCCGGGACCGGCCACACAGATATGGCAATATCATGCCACGGTTAACAAGGGCGATAAAAATCGGGTGGTCGAGCTTCCAAGAAGCTACCTTGGCCCGGTCATAAAAGCGCAGCAGGGAGAGAAAATACGGATTCGATTTACCAATTCTATTCCGGAAGAATCCATTGTTCACTGGCATGGTCTGCATGTTCCTGAAGCTATGGATGGACACCCGCGTTATGTGATTCCACAGGGGCAGTCCTACCTATACGAGTTCGAGGTCAAAAACAGAGCCGGTACCTATTGGTATCACCCCCACCCTCATGGACGAACAGGGCCTCAAGTTTACGGTGGCCTGGCAGGGCTTTTTCTTGTTTCTGATGACGAAGAGCAAGCCGTGGGTTTGCCGGATGGTGAATACGATGTTCCCCTGGTGATTCAGGATCGAACATTTGATCGCGACAACCAGCTAGTATATACCTCCGGGAACATGATGGAGCGCATGACCGGTTTTCTTGGAAACTTGATCTTGGTCAATGGAAAACCTGATTTTACCCTGCCTGTATCAACCACTGTCTATCGTTTTCGGCTGCTAAACGGCTCCAATTCCCGTATTTATAAACTAGCATGGCAGGACGGGCGCCCACTCACCATCATCGGCACGGACGGTGGACTTCTTGAAAAGCCGGTTCAACGTCAATATGTGTTTTTGGCGCCGGGAGAAAGAATTGAACTCTGGGCCGATTTCAGCGGCAGTCCGGTTGGGTACCGAACCAACATTATCAGCCTGCCTTTTGACGGTGGTGGAATGGGACGCGGCATGATGATGAATAGAAGAACCGGCACGACTCAAAACCTACCACTGGGGACACGTTTTTCCGTATTCAAGATTAAAGTTACAAAACAGATAGAGAAAAAAGTCTCTCTACCGCAGAAGCTTTCTGAAATTAACCCAGTTCAGCGGAATGAGATCGACAATTTTAGCCGACCCAAACAATTTTATCTTACCATGGGCCATATGCAATGGGCAATCAATGGCCGCACGTTTCAAATGGAAGACGTCGCTGATGACGAGATTGTTCAATTAGGCTCAAGAGAGATTTGGGAATTCAACAACACCGATGGTGGCATGATGCGGATGATGAACATGCCGCATCCGATCCATTTGCATGGCAAACAATTCAAAGTTATTGGACGAAGCGGTGTTGACCACCAAGGCTATGTGGATGAAGGGTGGAAGGACACGGTGCTGCTGATGCCGGGTGAACGTATAAGAATCCTTGTTGATTTTGATGACTACCCGGGTCTTTTCTTGTACCATTGTCATAACTTAGAGCATGAAGACATGGGAATGATGCGAAATTATTTTGTAAGAGAAACAAACATAGGTATCTAAAATGAGGCTATTTAAGCGAAATCGGAAAGATCACTGGGAACGAGTCTATCAAAAATACGCATATACTGAGGTCGGCTGGTACCAAGCTTACCCTGAAAGATCTCTGAAACTTATAAATAATACGGGAGTGGGTATTGACAGCAGGATTATCGATATTGGTGGTGGAACTTCAAAGCTTTCCGAACACCTTCTTCATAAGGGGTATAAAGAATTGGCAGTCTTGGATATTTCTAAGAACTCAATCGAAAAAGCGAGATCACAAATTGGTGAACAATCCAGCAGAATCAATTGGATTGAGGCCGATGTCACAACGTATAGATTTAGGAAGCAATATGATGTCTGGCATGATCGGGCTGTCTTTCATTTTTTAACAAAAGGCGAGGACAGAAAAGGATATGTTAACTCATTTAACCAAGCTCTAAAATTAAATGGTAATCTAATTATTGCAACATTTAGTCTGGATGCTCCGTCAAAATGCAGTGGGCTTCCTGTTGTAAGGTACAGTCCAGAGACCTTGCAGGATGAGCTGGGAGATAATTTAAATTTAGTAGAAACTTTGGTAGAAGACCATGTGACCCCCTCAAGTGTAAAACAAAATTTCATCTTTTGCCGATTCATTAAGTTCCAATAAAGCAGGCCCTGAATTTTCCCATAAATCTGTCCTTTTGAAATTACCGATCACCATCTTTAAGCTAATTAAGCCCCTATCATCTTTATTAAAAAATCTTCCTGTAAGGATGGTGGGTCTGGCGGCTGTGTACAGTCGCGAAATTAACGGACAGACGCTTACCTTTGCGCCATCGGGTTGGACATATAAAAAAACTTTTGTACTCTACGACAAAGAGACGGGCACGCTTTGGTATCCAAAAAAGAAAGGACTGATGAGAATCCAGGGTGTGTTTTTCAAAAGGTCGCCTCCGGAGGTGAAAGAATAATCAATTAACTAATTTTAAGAAAGGAATCAGAAATGGACGATTTCATTTGTTACTGTTTTGAATATACAAGGGCTGATATAGAAAAAGACTATCTAAGCAATAGCCACTCTTTGATAATGGAAAGAATTTCTAATGAAAAGAGATTCGGGAATTGTCAATGTGCGGTAAAAAACCCTAAAGGCAAATGATGTCTATCTGACGTCCGCCAGGTGGTGGATAAGGTAAAAGGCAAAGCCAAATGTTTTAGATATTGCGACAGTCTGGTCTTAGAATGACATCGGATATAGGATGATGGGTATTTATAGTTTAGTCCTTTTATTTCTGGGAATTCTGATTATTGGTTTGGTGTATGCCAAAATAGGGAACCGTGGAATATCTCATCATATTCTTTTCGCGATAATCCTTTTGTTGTTTCTCATCACTTTTTTTATGATTCATCATCATTTTGAAAAAACCTGTGTAATTTTATTTGGCGGCAATTTGGAACAGGTTATCAGGTTGATTCGCTCCTGGGGGGTTGCCGCTCCCCTGATGAGTGTCCTGTTGATGATTACCCAGGCAATTGTAGCTCCAATTCCGGCTTTTGTTGTAACGGCAGCCAACGGCATGGTTTTCGGCAGTTTCTGGGGAGCACTTATATCCTGGATTGGTGCCCTGATGGGAGCGTTGACATCCTTTTTCATTGCGCGTCTGTTTGGAAATGTGGCTTTGCGTAAAATTGTTCGTAACCAGAAAACCGTAGATTTCATAAGACACGCCGGAGAAAAAAGGGGGTTCTATGTCATACTTCTATCCAGATTGCTGCCGTTTATTTCTTTTGATGTTATCAGCTACATGGCTGGATTGAGCGGCATCCGCCTCTGGGCTTTTATCTCTGCTACAGCATTGGGCATGCTTCCCGCTACGCTTATCTACACTTATATCGGACATGGAATTCCTGCCATGGAGAAAAACTTTCCAATTCTTTTAACCTATACGACTGTTTTTATCTTTATTCTAGTTGTACTTTCCCTTGTTCAAGGCGTTCGAAAGAAAAATTAATTTTAGGGAGGATTAAAAATGATTAATTACGGATTTTCAAAAGAAATTGATGCTTCGTTTGAAGAAGCATTGGATAGAGTTTCAAATGAATTGAAAAAGGAAGGTTTTGGTATTCTATCACAAATTGACGTAGCGGGAAAATTCAAAGAAAAACTCGGTATCGACTTTAAAAAATACACAATATTGGGTGCATGTAACCCGCCAAGTGCTCACAAAGCCATTCTTGTCGAGGAAAATATCGGGTTGATGCTTCCCTGCAATGTTATAATTTACGAGAGGCAAAATAAAATCGTCGTTTCAATTATCAAACCGACGGTGGCTATGACAATGATTGGCAACGTTGAATTAGAGCAAATTGCCTCTACAATCGAAAAGAAGTTAAAGAAAGTTTTTGATTCAATAATTTAAGGAGGTAAAGGAGATGACGCTAAAAAGAATATTCTCTATATTAATCATGTTGGAGTGAACCCTATTTTTGGAAAGCTGCAATTTTATGTTATCAATTTCTCACAATTGAACCGAAATTGAAAAGCCATCCACAAATGATTTGCGTTTTAAGTCTTCGATTTGTCGAATTTGTGCAAATTGAAGATTACATCAAGCTTGGCGACACCCCTCAGGTTAAGATTATGTAACAATATCTTTGAAACCGCTGTGGCATAAATCTGCTTAGAAAATTGGATTAATCTTGACCTCTATGTAACGGCATGTCCAAAGAGATTACTTTCGGAAATCATGAAAACTTATCATTATCAGAAAAGGAATTTGAAGCAGACGTCAAATTTCATCAACTGAATCTTCCCATTATTTTCAAGGCAAATGATAATTTTCGATGAGTGCAATCGACTAATTCACGAAAACTGCAAAACCACAATATCTTGGGGTTGAGGGGAATATGACAAAAGCGTCGATTACGCTAATAAGTCTTCATTCCTGAGGCTATGATTAAATGGAGAACATGGCAGTTTTCACGATCATCAAGAGACCTGTGATACCTGAGGTTCCCATTAAAATAATTGCCACACCCATCGGTACAGATATCCTATTTCTTACAAAAATACAAAATAAGGCAAATCCCACAGAATTGAAGTTGCCCTTTTCCAACCATAAATCTTTTGACAGCTTTAAGCACGAGTGGTATACATTTTGTCAATATTTTTAGTAAATTAGATTAAGGGAATAAGGTTATGAATTCTAAAGAAAGAGTGATGGCTGTTATCAATCATCAAAAGCCGGATCGGTTGCCTTGCTTTGGCGCCAATTGTATGGCTACATACGAGCAGATGGAGAAAACTCAAGCCTTCTGGCCCCAAGCGCATGAAGTTGGTGAAACTATGGCCAGGTTGGCGCTTGCTTCCAATACAATCCTGGGTTTTGATGCGGTCAGGGTTCCGTTCTGCCAAACCTTTGAAGCCCGTGCTTTAGGCGCCAGAATAAAACCCGGAAAGCTGCCGGATGACATGGAAGGCATTCCGGGGATCGATCACCCGCCTGCGTTCAAGATTGACGACACCCCCGTCTTCCCGGATGATTTCCTTTCCCGGGGGTATATTCCTGAACTACTCAAAGCGGTCCGTATCTTAAAAAGAAGTATTGCTCGAAAAATTGAAAACAGCGGTTATCAAGGCTCAGGAAGACGAAATAAAAGGTTTTGCCCGGCACTTTATAGAAGAAGGCTATGATGCCCTGGATGGGATAGTAGATGGCTTGGAAGCAGGCATGGAAGTGGTTGGAGACTTATATGATCGTCAAGAATATTTTGTTCCAGAATTGTTGATATGCGCAGACGCTTTGTATGCTGGATTGGATATCTTAAGACCCCATGTTTCTAAATTGGAGAAAGGGACCAAATACCAGATTGTTATCGGAAGCATTCAGGGGGATGTGCACGATATTGGAAAAAATCTGGTGAAAATGATGTTTGATGTAGCTGGGTGGAAAGTCAACGATTTGGGGGTAGACGTGCCTGTAAACAAATTCATCGAAGAACAGCAGCGGACCGATTCTGATATAATCGCCATCTCAGCCATGATGACCAGCACCATGATGGGAATGAAAAAGGCCGTAAAAATAATCAAAGAGAAAAAACTCAATGCCGCCATAATGTTGGGCGGTGCTCCAATTACCAAAGATGTGGCCAAACTTTTTGGAGCAGACGGATATGCCGATTCCGCCGTAAAGGCTGTATCTGAAGGAACTAAACTGGTCAGTCATTTACATGCAATTTGAAATGAGAATGATCATCCGAAAATCGACAACAGCTATAAAAACTGGATCAATTCCGAAGATCGCGGCCTCATCGTTGGATGGTCTTTTCCGTCATCTGTGTCGTCAATTTCTTTGCTCTGCCATCTTCTCCAACAGTACCGGAATAAAGGTCATCAGATCTTCGACAATACAGATATCGGACAAATTGAATATGGCTGCCATGGGGTCGGTGTTGATGGATACGATAAATCCGGATCCTTTCATGCCGCCGGCGTGCTGGGCTGCACCGGATATACCGCAGGCGATATAGAGATCGGGTGTTACAATGGCACCCGTGATCCCTACCTGCCGATCATAGGTCATCCATCCCAGGTCAATGACCGGTCGGGATCCGCACACCACCGATCGTGGAAGTACGGATGCCAGATTCCGGATAAGCTGAAGATTCTCTGCCTCACCGATACCCCTGCCGGCAGATACGATAATCCTGGCTATTGACAGGTCCAGGTCACTTGTCTGGAATGCCGTGGTGGAAAGTGTAGTAGATGCCTGGGGGACAACCACCACTGATTTCAGATAAACCTTTCCCCCTGCCTGATCATTTTTCGGTGTCGGCCCATACGATCCCGGTTGAACAGTGAGAACGGTTGTTTTCGAAGAAGATACCATGTCTGCATTGATTTTACCCCCATAGATATCCCTGGAAAAACAGATCACACCCTCCTGGACTGAAATCGAGCTCACACCGGTAATGCAGGCGGCGCCCATGCGCATTGCGAGCCCTGGAGCGAAATCCGATCCACGGGAGGAATGAGCAACGCAGACATAGGCAGGGGGGTGCTCCCTCAGGACCTCATGCAAAACCGTTTTGTAGGCTTGACCATTGTACCGTGTCAGCTGGGGCGCCAATATCCCCAGGACATCTTTTCCCGTTGTTTTGGCCAGGCTTTTTGCAAGGCCTTCCACCTTTTCCCCGAGAACCAGTATCTGGATTCCGGTCGGTCTGACTTCCTGGAGGGCTTCGGCAAAACGCACCAACTCATGGGTGACCGGTCGGATCTCTCCCTGGAAGTGCTCGGCTATGACCACGATAGATCCGGATTGTATCATGTTTCTCATGCTAAAAAGGACCTGTCGGACAAAATAGTTATCAACTGTTCCGCTTTCTGCGCTGTCGACCCTTCCAGGAAAACACCCTCCCGCAATTTTCTGGGCAGGGTCACCTGCTTTACCCCCTGCAGCGGGGGGGGAGCATCTATCCCATCCGCATGCAGGGTTTTCAACACCAGTTTGTTTGCCCGCAGCAGGTTTGACAGCGTTGGATAGCGCGGCTGGTTGATACCGGTCTGAATCGTCAAGAGGGCCGGAAGCTGTAATACAACCACCTCCCTGTAACCTCCTTCTATTTCCCGTTCGACCTGCACGTCCTCGCCGGTCGGCATGATCTTCACATGCATTACGGCTGTTGCACACGGCAGGGACAAACACTCGGCCAGAAGCGGGCCCACCTGCCCCTGCATCAGGTCTTCCGACATGGCGCCGCATAAAATCAGGTCGGCGCCGGAGGCCTCGCGTAAAGTCGCCATCCAGCCGGCCAGGATAGATGGGTCCACAAATCCGCCCGATGGGGTGACAATGTGCGTCCCATGGTCTGCCCCCATTCCAATGGCCCGTCGAATGACCGTCTCTGATCGCTCCGGACCAACGGACAGAATATGAATGCACGTCCCGGGGAATTGTTCCTTGATCCGGACGGCCGTTTCCACCGCACATTCATCGAAGCGGTTCATCCTGAATGCCGATGTGCCGCCGATGGTAACCCATTGCGAAGCGGGGTCGATTGTAATGGCGGCTTCGGATTCCGAAACCTGTTTGACACAGACAAGTAGTTTCATTTTAGTTATAAAATGCAGGCTGTAGGCTATAGACTGTAGGCTGTAAGCTGCTAATGGCTTACTGCTTCCCTTGGAAGTTAGGCTGTAGACTATAGGCTGTAGGCCGCTAACAGCCTAACAGTCTATAGCCTACAGCCTGAAAATTATTGTCGTTATTAATAATTTTCTCGTTCAATAATAGTCGCCACCCCCTGGCCACCACCCACACACGCATTGGCACAGCCGTAGCGGCCGCCTTTTGTCTCGAGGATACGCGCCAGCGTGCCTGTCAGGCGCACACCGGTTGCTCCCAATGGATGACCGATGGCGGTACCTCCGCCCATGATATTGACTTTGTCGGGGTCGAGACCCAGTTCCTTGATGCAGTTCAAGGCCACAATGCAGAAGGCCTCGTTGATCTCCCAGAAATCGATGTCCGAAGCTTTCAAGCCTGCCTTTTCCAGCGCCTTTTTGGAAGCGGGAACCGGACCCTCCCCCATAATGGTTGGGTCCACACCGGCAAAGCCGATGGAACGGATAGTTGCCAGTGGCTTGATGCCCTTCTTTTTTGCTGTCTCTTTTGACATGAGAATCATGGACGTTGCCGCAGCATTCAGGGGCGAAGAAATACCGGCCGTTATCACACCCCCTTTTTTGAATGCCGGTCTCAATTGGGAAAGGCCTTCCAGGGTCGTCTCCGCCCGGACAGCCTGGTCCCTGTCGACGGTCATGACGGAACCGTCTGCCTGTTCTGCCTCGATGGGCAGAATTTCATCCGTGAAAAACCCTTCTGCCTGCGCTTTTGCAGCCAACCGATGAGACCGAACCCCCCATTTATCCATATCTTCCTTGGTAAAGTCACACTGTGAAAAAAGTTTCTCCGCCGTCAATCCCATGTTCATGCTGGTCATCATGTCCCAGTGCTGATAGGATGGATCCATAAATAAACTCATGTTGGGAACGATGGCGCCTCGATCGATAAGAGCGCCGCCCATGGGTACGCGTGTCATGTGCTCCATGCCGCCCACCATGACGATATCCGCAAATTCCATGGCAATCTCCATGAAACCGATATGAATACCAGCCATGGCAGAACCGCACTGCTGGTCCACAAATTTTGCAGGTATGGTTTCCGGCAGGTTGGCCAAAAAAAGGGGAAAACGGCCACCGAACGAAAACTGTTCCGAAACACCCGTGGCACACCCCACAATAAAATCATCGATCTCTTTGGCGTCAATCCCGGTTTTTTTAATAACTTCCGGCAGGATCTTTGCCAACAACTCATCCGAGCGCATTTTGCAGAACCAATCCCGCGCAGGATCGTTCGGGCGGGACCGGGTCTGTGCGGTTCTCAAATATCCGGCGATTACAACTTCTTTCATGATTTTACCTCCTGATTTTGTATTTGGTGTTTTGTATTTGGTATTTGGTGTTCAGTGTTTGGTTCGTATTGTAAACTGATCGGCGTTAAGCGACAAAACACGAAAAACCAAACACAAAACACTTTTTCAATAATACGACTTCACTGCAATACACTGGATATTGCGCTTAATTATTGTAAAATTTCTTTCCAGCTTCCACCATCTCCTCGATCAAGGCCGCCGGCTTGAAATGGACACCGTACCGGGCCTCCAGTTCAATGAGCTTCTCAAGGACGTTCGAAAGACCCCACACATCTGCATAACGCAGTATACCGCCACGGTACGGCGGGAATCCCGTGCCGTAAATCATGGCCAGATCCATATCCTGTGGCCTGTCACAGATACCTTCCTGCATCATGTAGGCGGCTTCATTAATAGCGTTTGCCAGCATCAGGTCCACGATCTCCTGCTCCGCAATCACCTTGGACGCTACACCTTTGTCGGCAAGGTATGTTTGCACAACCGTTACGATCTTTGGGTTCGGCACGGGTGTGTCACCGCTGTAATCCATGAAACCTGCGCCGGTCTTGCGACCATAGCACCCGGTCTTGTAAATCAGCTCCGTCAGGGGGTGAACCGTGTACCGTTCTCCCAGCCTTTTTTCGAAGGTTTTGTTGACGTGGTAATTGATATCGATCCCCGTGAGATCGGAAAGCGTTGCCGGTCCCATGGGCATGCCGAAGTTGAGCATGGCCTGCTCGACGGAAGAACCATCAACACCGTCTGCCGTGAGATAAACGGCGCCGCCCATCAACCCCCCCAACTGCCGGGAAACATAAAAACCGGGACCGTCATTGACCACGATGGGAATCTTTTTGATCTGCCGCCCAAATGCTACGCTTGTTGCAAGGGTTTCGTTGGATGTCTGCTCGGCACAGATGATCTCCAGGAGCATCATACGATGAGCCGGGTTAAAAAAATGAAGCCCGACCATCCTGCCTGGATCGGACAGCGCCGAAGCCATTTCCGTTATGGGCAGGGCGGACGTGTTGGTTGCAAACACAGTGTGGGAGTGACAGATCCCCTCCAGTTGTTTCCATATATTCTGTTTGATGGCCATGTCTTCCACCACGGCTTCGATGACCAGGTCCACCCCATCCAGCTCCTTTAGGTCGGTAGTGGTCTTGAACTGTTTCTCCAGCATGTTTTCAAGATCTTCCTGTTTCATCTTGCGCTTCTTGATGGGAAAGGCAAATGTCTTGCGAATAGACGCCACACCCTTTTCAAGGGCTTCGTCGTTGATATCCCAGAGAATGGTCTCATATCCGCTTTTCAACAGGAGGTTGACGATTCCGGAACCCATGACGCCCCCTCCCAGCATGACCACCTTCTTGATGCCGGCCGGTTCGATGCCTTTGATCCGATCGAGTCTCCCTGCAGCACGCGTATTTAAAAATATCCCGATAAGGTTTTCAGCAACGTCCGACACAGCACAATCGGCAAACAGTTCCGCCTCCCTTTCAAGGTCCTTATCGATATCATAGCTCAGTCCCTGGTCGATGGCCTCCACCGCTTTCATCGGTGCGATGTAACCTTTGGATTGCGCAGTCACCATAGTTTTGGTAAAATCCATCATCGCTTTTTTCTCTGCAGCACTCGGAATCCAGTGATGCTGATTGCGGGTCATCCGCGCCTTGATATTGAGCTGACCGCTGGCGAACTGCCGGGCAGCCTCAACGGCTTTTTCGATCAAACCATCGGCATCTGTCACGGCATCCACCAGCCCCCTTTTGTGGGCGATCTCGGACTTGATTGGCTTTCCCATGGTAATCATCTCCAGTGCGTACCGCAGTCCGATCAAGCGGGGCAGCCGCTGGGTGCCGCCTGCTCCAGGGATCAGGCCTATCTGAACCTCGGGCTGACCCAGGTTGACGCCCCTGGCGGCTACACGATAGTGGCAGGCCATGGCGATTTCCAGGCCGCCGCCGAGGCAATTGCCGTTGATGGCTGCAACGATCGGCTTGGGTCCTGTTTCCAGGCTGCTGATGAAGCGAGTGCCTTCAAGTGCCCTCCCCAAAATAACGTCGCGTTCCTTGACCCCCTGAACCTGGGTAATGTCCGCACCGGCAATAAAATTCTTACCGGTACCGGTAAGAACCAAGGCCTTGACATCGTTATCCTCGTATGCCGCCTTCAGCGCCTGAGCCAGTTCCTCCACAAAGTGTTTCGAAAGCTGGTTGACCGGCGGATTGTTCATACTGAACACCGCCACGCCGTCTTTCACTTCCACCTGGATGGTATTAAACTCTGTTTTCATATATGACTCCTTTTGGAATGATGAATCATTTTAATATTGACTGTCATTTAGCCTTCGGCTGTCATTCATGGTCATTTGCCCTTCGGGCGGCATTAGCGCTACGCGCGTCATTAATTGTAGCTTATGGCTATTCGCTTTTAGCAACGATCAATGACACGAAGTAAATGACAATTGTTCTTCCCTCCAACCCTTCATTTACACTCCCCCAAATCCCACATCTTCAATCTCTATGGCCGATCCATCAAGATCCTGAATCGACGCCATTTTACCATGGGTCACGGGAAGAACCGTATTGATAAAAAACTTCGCCGACTGGAGCTGACCTTCGTAGAAGCCGACATCTTTCTTCTTGGCACCTTCCTGAAGCTTTTCGGAGGCAACGGCAGCACGCCAAAGCAACATCCATCCCATGGTTACGTCCCCCATGACTTCCAGAAACGGAAATGCGTGGGCAAACGTCTTTTTAAACTCGGGCGACATGGCTTTCCGGCCAAGATGAATGGCAGATTCTCCCAACGTGTTCATGGCTGCTTCCAGCCTGTCAGCCATGGGAACCAGGGCTTCGTGTTTTCTGGCATGAGCGATGGTCTTTTGAATCTTTTCCAAAAATTCCAGGAAAACCTTTCCTTTTTTCATACCCAGCTTTCGGGCCAGCAGGTCCATGGCCTGAATGCCATCCGTCCCCTCGTAGAGGGAGGTTATCTTACAATCTCTGGCAATCTGTTCAACCGGATACTCCTGGGTATATCCATAACCACCATACACCTGGATCGCTTCGATGCAGACATCAAAACCTCTCTGGGAACAGTATGCTTTGACCAGTGGCGTCAAAAGATCCACCAGACCCTGATAGTGCTCCTTTTCTTCTGCTTTTTCGGTATTTGCCAGTTTGTCAAAACATCGAACAGTATAGTAGGCAAAGCTGCGCATACCCTCCACATGAGCCTTCATCCAGAGGAGCATACGCCTCACGTCAGGGTGATTGATTATCGGCACCTGGGGTGCTTCGCGATCAGCGAACTTCTCCAGATCCCGGCCCTGAAGCCGTTCACGGGCATAATTCAAGGCATACAGATACGCCGTCGTTGCGTGAATAAAGGCCTGAAAACCGACACCCAGTCGTGCCTCGTTCATCATGTGGAACATAATGCGCATGCCATGATTTTCCTCTCCCAGCAAAAGTCCCCGGCAATTGCCCTTACTCCCCAGAGACATACTGCAGGTGGCGGAGGCATGAATACCCATCTTCTCCTCGATACCGGTGCAGACCACATCGTTCGGCTCACCCAGGCTGCCGTCCTCATTGACCCACCTTTTAGGAACAAGAAAAATCGAGATCCCTTTAGTTCCCGCAGGAGCTCCCTCTATGCGTGCAAGTACCGGGTGAATAATATTTTCCTGGAGATCATGCTCACCGTTGGTGATAAATATTTTTTCCCCCTTAATCATGTAGGTGCCGTCGGCATTCTTCACAGCCAGTGTGGTCAAGGCCCCGACATCTGAACCCGCCTGGGATTCCGTCAACAGCATGGTGCCCCCCCATACACCGGTATAGAGCTTCTTGAGAAACAGCGACTTCTGTGATTCCGTGCCAAAGAGTTCGACCATTTGTCCCGTACCATGCCCCATCCGTGCATAATTGACCAGCGGATAGTTCCCACCCACAATGTATTCGGCCACGGCCATGTCAATACTGCTCGGCAACCCCTGACCACCAACCTCCGGATCTTCGCTCAACGAGGTCCACTCCCCCTCGATGAGAAGTTTGTGGGGTCTGTGAAAACATTCAGGAACCTTTACCCGGCCCTTTTCAAACCGCAATCCAACATGGTCTCCCTCTGCATACGTGGGCAAAAGCTCTTTGATTGCAAAGGTTCGCGCCTCTGAAATAATCATGTCAAAGACTTTTCTGTTGAGACCTGCGAATTTTTCATAGGCCAATAAATCCTCAACCTTCATCTGTTCGTATAGGACAAAATCCATGTCTCGACGATCCGCAATTACCTGTGCCATTCTCTTTGATCTCCCTTTTTATTAAATTATAGCAATATTTCTCCAATTTCTTAAATAGCTCCAGGGACACTTCACTCCACGGTGTGTCATTATGGTAATTTAGCCTTCGGCTGTAATTTGCCCTTCGGGCGACATTAGCGCTGCGCGCGATATTTATTGTTGCTGATAGCTGATGGCTGTTAGCAACAATAAATTACACGAAGTAAATGACCACTAATTACGCGAAGCAAATGACCACGTCTCTATTCTAATCCATTACTTCTCTCGAATTTAGTCACTCTTATGTAAATTATTCTAATATTAGAATTTTGTCGGCCAGTTAGCCAGCCGATGCTCCCCGATACCATTGTTTCGCGCGCCCCGGCTGATTTCCAATGCGCGACCTATATAATCCCGCGTCTCCCGGGGATCGATCACATCGTGAATGTAATGCATGCCGGCAGCCCCGTAGGGAGAAGCATCGTCCACCATCTGCTGAACCAGATTCTCCCATTCTTTCTTGTCCCGCTCTGTAACGGGAATTTTACCACCAAAGACAACATTTGCCGCAATTTCCGGGCTCACGAAACTCATTTCCGCCGTGGGCCATGCCACGATAAAATTGGCCCCACAGCCAGAGCCGGCCATATTCCAGAAAGCCATACCATATGTTTTCCTGACGATGACCGATATCTTGGGAACCGTTATCAATCCCAGGGCATTCATGTAGTTCATCACCCTGGCCGCCACGCGGTTTCTTTCTGCAGTTTTTCCCACTAAAAATCCCGGCGTGTCATGAAAAAATACCAGGGGGATATTAAACGAATCACACAGGCATAGAAAGCTGATAACCTTGTCGATACCGTCAGTGTCCATGGCACCGGCATTGACAATCGGTTGATTGGCAATCACACCCACCACATTTCCTTTGATTCTGGATAGTGCGGTAATAACGTTCCTGCCGAAATCGGGTTTAATGGGAAAAAGACTTTCCCGGTCGAAAACAGCATTCAATATTCGGTGCATATCATAAGCCCGGTTTCGTTTTTGAGGCAGGATTTCTAAAAGATTTTCTGAATCTTCGGATGCATCGAAATTCTCCAGGCAGGGTGGTGTTTCCTCGTTGTGCTGCGGCATATAGCTCATAAATTGGCGGATTATTCTGAAACAATCGTCTTCTGTCTCGGCAATCCGGTCTGCCATACCGGTTATCTCACCGTGAACCTCGCAACCGCCCAGTTCTTCATCCGTGATGATCTCGCTCAGGGCTATCTCCAGGATTCTCGGTCCTGAAACCCCCATGGCGCTCCCCTTGACCTGCACCACAAAATCGGACAGGCAGGCCATCCAGGTGGGCATGCCATAACATTCCCCCATAACAGCAGTAATCATGGGTGTTTTCCGGACCCGGCTCATGATTTGGAGATAGGTATCGAAACCCCCGCCCCCGAAGGATGCAAGACCCCTTGAACCCATGATATCCGGCATTCTGGCGCCACCGGCCTCCCCGAGATAGATCACTGGATACCCGTAATGCGCCGACAGGTGTTTTAATTCACCTTCTTTGCGACCTGCGACACGACTCGAGGTGGCAGCCAGCACGGAAAAATCGTTGGACAGGATGCTCACCGTACGACCATCGATGGTACCATACCCGCCTATCTTACTGTCCGCAGGGGTCTTACTTTCCATTCCCAGTACATCGGAATGATTGAACATGCCCACCTCGAGAAAAGAATTTGGATCGAGGAGGCGATGGATGCGTTCTCTGGCGCTAAGCCTCCCCTTGGCATGCTGCTTGTCGATCTTTTCCCTGCCACCCATTTCCAGTGCCCGGGCTCTTCTTTTCTCCAGATCCTGCAGTTCTTTTTCAAAAGGCATTTTCTGTATTACGTCTCCTATTTTCCTGAATATGGCAGAATCTTGACCAGCAGGTTTCATAAACCACTCTGCCCATGTCATTTACACTTCGTGTGATATTAGCGCTTCGCGCGACATTTCGCCTTCGGCTGTCATTGGGCAACCTGGCGGTTGCCGGCTGCTTGCTCTTAGCTCTTGGCTAAACCTAAAACGTAAAACCTAACACCTAAAACGTATCATACTTACGCGAAGCTAATGACAATTACGCTTCCCCTTCCCCATAAGGCAATCGCTTTCCGTCCTTGGTATAACGATAAAATCCCTTTCCAGCCTTTTTCCCCAGACGCCCCTGCTCAATCATTTTCTGCAGGAGATCCGATTTCGTTACCAGGTTCTCCTCCCCCAGTTCCGCCATAGACTGACCCACCAGCACAAAGGTATCCAGACCTGCGTTATCAGCGACTTCAAAGGGGCCAACATTCCAGCCATACCCGAGCCGCATGCCGGCATCCACATCTTCCGGACTGACAATGCCGTCCGATACCAGATCCACGGCTTCACGGAAAGCTGCCGAAAAAATGCGGTTCATCACAAAACCGGGGATGTCACGTTTCACACGTACAGGTGTTTTGCCAAGGGAGGTAATAAAGTCGACCCCTGCTTCAAATACATTATCACCTGTCCGCTCCCCTTTTACGACCTCCACGAGCCCCATGAAGGGTACCGGGCCAAAGAAATGAAGACCGAGCACACGCTCAGGCCGGTTGAGATGTGAGGCAATGCGGGTGATGGGTATGGAGGAAGTATTGGTGGCCAGCGGGGTTGTCGCGGGAATTTTTTCCTCCAGGGCCTTAAAAAGATCGATCTTGAGCGCCTCTACCTCCAGAACCGCCTCAATGATCCAGTCTGCCTCTGCCGCACTCGACAGATCGGTTTCATAGGTAAGGCGATTTAGAATTTTATCAGGATCTTCCTGAAGAAACCCTTTTTCAGTCAGCTTGTTGACAGACCATTGCAACCCCTTTTCTGCTTTGCCCAAAGCCTCCGGCTTAACATCGTTCAGGTGGACCCTGTATCCACTCTGGGCACACACCTGGGCAATTCCAGAACCCATAAATCCTGCCCCGATGACTAAAACACTCTGTTGCTTCATCTTTTCTCCTTCTTTAGATCACCTGGCACGTTAACTTCAATAATCTGCGGTTCCTTGTTCGATATTCGACATTTCATTGACACAACTTTATTAGACGGAAAGGCTACTGAACTAATGACCTTTTTCGTGCTTTCGTTGCTTCGTGTTTTCGTGACAAAGAGATTTTTTTCACTTAAATCAAACACGGGCACTATCTTACCGTCTTGCCTTCATACTCTCTCAAAATTTTACGGGCCACGGACACTTTGTGAACCTCGTCGGCACCGTCATAGATCCTTGCCGCTCGCTCGTGACGGTAGAAAAAGGAAATGATTGTGTCGTCTGTCATGCCCAGTCCGCCGTGTACCTGGAGGGCCCGGTCAATCACCTTCTGCATGGTGTTCGCCACCATGAATTTAATCAGGGAAATATCCTGGCGGGCTTCTTTGATGCCCAGATTCTCGATGGTCCAGGCCGTGTGGAGGACCATCAGTCGCGCAGCCCTGATTTCCGCCGCACTCTCCGCTATCCACGACTGAATGATCTGTTTTGAAGCCAGTGTCTTTCCGGGAGCGATCACCCGGGTTACCGCCCGATGGCACATCAGATCAAAGACCCGGTTGCAGATGCCGATCCAGCGCATACAGTGATGAATCCGTCCCGGCCCAAGTCTTTCCTGTGCAATGACAAACCCGTGCCCCTCGTTTCCGAGAAGATTTTTCTGCGGCACCCTGCACGATTGATACAGAATTTCCGCATGGCTGAAGTAATCTTCACCGGAATGCCCCATCACCGGAATGTTGCGTACAAGGTTGAAACCGGGGGTATCCGTAGGTACGATGATCATACTCGCACGCAAGTAGGGTGACGCATCCGAATTGGTATTGGCCATGACAATGGCGAATTTTGCACCATCAGCGGAAGACGTATACCATTTATGACCGTTGATCACGTAATCGTCACCGTCTTTTACAGCGGTGGTATCCATCATGATCGGGTTCGAGCCGGGCAGGTCGACTTCGGTCATGGAAAAACAGGACCGGATCCGGCCATCCACAAGCGGCCTGAGCCAGATCTCTTTCTGCTCATCAGTGCCGTACTGGTGAAGGATTTCGATATTTCCGGCATCCGGTGCCTGGCACCCGAAAACCAGGAAACCCAGTATTGTTCCACCCAGAGCCTCTGAAACCAGGCCGTGCTCCACCAGGTTGAGCCCCATACCCCCGTATTCTTTGGGATGATTGGGTGCCCACAGTTCCATCTGCTTGACCATTTTCTGCTTCTCCGCAATAATGGGGAGCAGGCTCCTGGTATCCTTGGTCAAGAATTCAGCTTCCAGGGGAATGAGCTCTTTTTCAACAAACTCCTTCATCATCCCGAGTATGGTCTGCATTTTTTCCGAAATACTAAAATCCATTGTATCTCCTTTTTTTAAAATCCTAAATCCGAATATCGAATGCTCAAATGACCAAATGACCAAATGACCCAAATATTGTCAATGGCTTGAACGTTGTTCAAATGATTTCAACCTGATTCATTGGCACCCATGTCCCCAGGCTATCGATATGTCAGCAACCGCGGATCATTTTCCATTTCCAGATGCATGATATCATTAAAACCGGCCAGCGCGAGGCCCTTGGTATTGTACTTGAACCGGGTGATGGACGCGTTCATGATTTGCCAGGACAACGCCATGGCTGACTTGTCCGTCAGGCCCAGGGATTCCTGAACCACCACTGAAATGGGTCCCCCGGAAGTAAATACGGCCAGCGTCTTTTTAGCCCCCTGGGCCTGCATGATCCGACAAACACCGCTTAGCACCCGGTCTTTGAAGCCATTCCACGTGACGACTCCCGGCACATTGTAGTCACCTGAAACCCAACGGTTCATGGCGTCCTGGAACAGGAGCTGAAACACTCTTTTATTGCTGAAAATATCGGGTAGTTTTTCGGAAATAGACGGATCCTCCTCGACCATCCCGGGAATCTGGGCTTCGAAGACCGACGCAGAATCGTATTCGTCGAAAGATTCGTCCGGTATGATTTCCGGAACGGACATCCGGCTGTCCCGGCAGGCTGACATCAGTGCGTCTGCCGTACCTGTCTGCCGCTTCATACTACCCACATAAACGACGTCGATCTTTCTGCCGATCCGAACCCAGTGGTTGGCAATAATTTCTGCCTGAATAACCCCCAAAGGAGACAGGCGATCATAATTTTTCTCGCCAAAGGATGCCTGGCCATGGCGGACCATGTAGAGTTCACTCATACTTTAATACCATACCACCACCTTGAATGGGCGCTCCGTGTATCTAATTGATATTATAATATTTATTCGTATCGCTTTCATCGATGAGTCTGATGATGTTTCTTGTGTGCCATACCATGGTTTAATATGCATACGCAAGCGTGCCCTGATACGTTTGCCTGATATTTCTATTTCAAGTATTTCCCGGTATCAAGATATATTGACAACAGAAACGGGCAAGGTTAAATATCCCCTCTCTTTGTAAAAAACACAACAATACGGAGGTTCAAATGATCGTCGTCGCCAAACTAAAAGCACAAGAAGAAAAAGCAGCCAATCTGGAAGCAGAACTGCGGGACATGGTAGAAAAAGTTGCATCCGAAGATGGAACAATTGCATACACGCTTCACAAATCCAGCAACGATCCAACACTTTTCATGTTCTATGAAAAGTACAGGGATGCCGAAGCGTTGACACATCACAGTTCCACACCGTATTTCAAAGCGCTTTTCGGAGCCATTAAACCCCTGCTGGCAGCACCGGCTGAAATCGAGATGTACGAAGAATTGGCCGCACTAAACAAGTAATTCTCCATTATGTTTGTCAACTAAAGCACCCACGTTTTTAAAATCATGCCAAGCTGTGCTTGGCGAATCAAAGAGGTAATGGAGTGACGTGGCCATTGATAAAAATCAGGACAATATTTCGAAAATGATTTGGACATCAAAGGACCTACCGTGAAACGAACGGCCGGCTTGGGAGGTGTGAATGGAGAGTGACGGTAAACCGCGATCTACACGCCGTCAGCCCAACTGATTGTTCACAGGCAAAGGGGTCAAGTCTGCCCTTGACTCATATCGGTCTTTTTGAAAGATTCGATAAAAGTACTAAATTCATTAACTCCTTCGAATCATTCATTTATTAAAAAGGTTCTCGATGTAGTAAAAAACGTGACTTCGGCAAGACTCCTCAATTCAGGTTAAACTCTCTTTCATGTAGGTTAATTATTTTCCCCTGCTTGTTTTTTTTGCCTTTTACGCTTTTTACTTTATTGAGTAAATACGGTGAAACATTCCATTTTTGGCCTGATTCAGTAATTACAGTAACCGTTTTTTTGTTGTATTTAACCAATGTGCCAAATTGCTTATTTCGGCCAGGTGGTTCAAAGCAAACTTGATCCCCCGGACTGAATTGCATCATTTCTTTGTGAGTATGCATTGAATTTAAAAACTTTAATCTTGCAACTATCTTGTGATTTAGCTCAACAAGTTCATCATAATTCAAGGAATCGATATCAATTTTCATATTTCACCTTCATGTAGAGCTCACGCATTTCCCATCGCCTGAAGTTTCTTGGTCGTCCGCTTTTTTAACACGTTAACCTGTCAATTGGAGCTTAAAGATGTCTTTCATGAGTTCAAAATGGCTATCAAGTGAATAAATTTCAGAGTGATTTTGTTTCGCGTTTTGGACAACTATTAGATCAGGAATACCAATTCCATTTATACCGTTTTTCAAACATTTAAATTGGAACTCAATAATTTGATCCCAATTTATGGACAGTTCTAACTTATTTATATTATGTAATAACTTGACAATTTTTCGCTGATTGCGAACCCTTAAAGATGGGATTAATTCTGCGAGAATAAGATCATTAATAACAATCAGGTTTTCATCGATTAAGAAATCGAGTCTTTCAGAATTATTTCCAGCCCTGAAATACTCTATCCATATGGATGTATCGACTAAGACTGACATTGACGACTTCTAACGGCGTTCATATCGATATCCAAATCTACCTTACCTTTGAATTCTTTCAATCCGGAGATCTTTGATTTTCTAATTAAATCTTCTAAGGCGGTAATAATAACTTTGGTTTTTGTTTTAATTTTAGTAGCTTTCATAGCCTCATCAATTAAATCTTCAGGCAAATCAAGTGTTGTTCTCATCATTGGCCTCCTCACCCATGGGTTATGCATAAAATTAACATTTAATGCATATAATGTCAACTTTTTGCCGAACGGTGAAGCTGAAACGCGGGAAACGCTTCAGGTGCTCATCGGAACGTCCGTAAATCGGAAGTCCAGTAAAGCCAGGTGGGCCGAGATTCACACAAATGGTGGTAAAACTCCAATTTGAGTCGATATCTGGTACTCCTACGACACATAACGGTTAAGCTAACCTGCCTGCCTTCTGACGTTCGAGCCTGTACAGGCACTTACGTAAAACCGCATAGTGTTCCCGGTCAGGTTAAGCGATTGGTTATACGAGTTGCTACTCTCTCCTCCTCTTATATTTTGAGCTAAAGCTTGGGAGGAACATAGGTGTCATTTTTCGATATTCAATATATTCTTGACCCAACCGTTTCACGAGTTCTGGTTCCTCAATAGCTTTTAGTTCCCAGTAATTAGCAAAAATGAAAAGCGGGGTGAAAAACAAGAGAAGAGAAACAGATCCAAAAAATATCCCAAATCCAAAGAGCAAGCCAAATACACCGGTGAGCATTGGATTCCTAGTATTAGCGTATGGTCCAGATGTGACTAATTGGGGTGGGGGATTGAAAGGAACTGGGGTACCCTTTGCTTTAAGAAAGTTTTGAACCGACCACCCTATTAAAAACAAAGCAAGTAAAAAAAAAGGTAAAGATAAAATGATGTTAAGCCGCCCGTGAAATATATTGGTAAAACCTAATAGCCGATCTAATTGCAAGGCCATGATAACAAAAATAAATATTATTAGACCGAAGAAGATCGCCCCTATTGGTGTAAAAAAGTTGCGGACCCGTCTACTACCGGTTGCAACATTATACAAAATATCAATCCATTTGGTTTTAAGAGTCATGATTCAACTCCCGTTTAAAGTCGAAAATCATGTCGTATAACGCCTGAGCTAAGTTACAAATGAGCCGTTATAAAGGGGTCTAAAGGGGTCAAGCCTGCTCTTGACTCATATCGGTCTTTTTGAAAGATTCGACAAAGGTTCTAAATTCATTAACCCCTTCGAATCATTTATTTACCAAGCACTTCTTGGAGTTCAAATAGGTTGACACGCGAAGTCA
>QMMS01000028.1 GCA_003647375.1 Deltaproteobacteria bacterium | reverse complement strand
CTAAGATGAGCGTTTCAAATTTTAAGAATATGGGATTAAAAAAATAATTCCAAAGGATTTTATTGCTTGACATCCTATCTTCCCGATGGCAAACAAAAGATCTGTTATTTATAAATAATCGTTCTTGGGGCTCGCGCAAAAACAACTTAACAGAGTTGGCGCTCAGCTTTGGTTCAGGTTTGGCTGATTCGAGAGAGTGAAACCACAGGAATAGTAAACTATTTCGCGGATTTTGCGAGTGAGATATCGACCAAAGATGGGCTGAAGCTGAGATGCCAAAATGTGAAGTTATTTTTGCACGAGCCCTTAATAATGGATGCACCCCATCAACAACCCGGATACCGATGTTGACGAATTCGTACACCATGATCGATCCACTGGTCAAACAGATGAAGGAGGCAGGGCATCGCATGACACCCCAGCGGCAGGCTGTTCTGGAAATTCTGACCACCAGTGATGCCCACCCTACGGTGGACCAGATTTATGAACGGGTCAGGGTCGATTTTCCCATGACGAGCAGGGCTACTGTCTACAAAACAATTTCCCTTGCCAAGGAAATGGGGGTGGTAATGGAGCTCGAATTCAGCCAGGGAAGCAATCGATATGACGGGAAACGTCCCTATCCACATCCACATGTGATCTGTACAAAATGCAAACAGGTAATGGATGCGGATGACATCGAAATAACGGATCTGAAACAGCAGATTATTCGGAAAACAGGATACCGGATCGTCAATCACCGAATTGATTTTTTCGGTGTATGCCCGGATTGTCAAAATGGTAGTTAATTTAATCAACCAAGCATATAAGAAGGAGGAAACAAATGGCAGAATTAAAAGGTAGTCAGACAGAACAGAACCTGCTCAAATCTTTTGCAGGGGAATCCCAGGCACGGAATCGATATACCTATTTTGCAAGCAAGGCAAAAAAAGACGGTTATGTTCAGATCGCCGATATCTTTGCAGAGACGGCCAACCAGGAAAAAGAGCATGCCGAGCGTTTTTTTAGTTTTCTGGAAGGCGGGGAACTCGAAATCACGGCTGGATTTCCAGCCGGAGTCGTCGGGACCACCCTCGACAATCTAAAGGCTTCCGCTGCGGGTGAACATGCCGAGCATACCGAAATTTACCCGGGGTTTGCCCAGGTTGCCAAAGAGGAGGGCTTTGATGCCGCGGCAATGATTTGGGAGATGGTTTCCGTTGCCGAGAAACAGCATGAAAAACGTTATGTCGATCTGGCCGGAAACATCGAGGCTGACCGGGTGTTTAAGAGAGACCAGGTCGTTGTGTGGCGCTGCAGAAACTGTGGCTATCTGGCCGAAGGCACGGAAGCACCGGCCATGTGCCCGGCATGTGCACACCCCCAGGCGCATTTTGAGCTACTAGGGGAAAACTGGTAAGCAGAGGCCGACAAAATTGTTTTTTTGTCCCGATATTTTTCCTAAATTGTGTTTCAAATTTTAAGAAAATTGAATTGGAACATATTATCTGATGTTTTAAGTTGAAAAGGTATAAAAGGTTAGACGGTAGGCGGGTATCCTGCCCCTAACTTACCAATCTTCGATAAGCCATAGGCTGTAAGCAAGAAGGCGCTTACAGCCTATGGTCTACAGCTATCCATAAACTTAAAGAGCATAGCATTTCTCATTCCAACACAAAATCACCACTAAAGCTTCCTTCCTCTTAAATATTACAGACAGCAATCACCGTTAAAGGGTGTGATTGCCTTGGTGATGATTTGGTCGTTTTTGTAGGAGAAATGAGAACTTGAAGCTCAATCATAAAATCTTGATTTTCTAATAATCCCTGAATTTGATGAAGTCTTTATAGGCTCTTATCTATGTTACATTGATATTAACATTTGTAAGTTTCTATACAGATCAAATGTAGAATAAGGCCGGGAGTCCGGGGAAAATTGTGAAAGCTGCAATTTCGCAACTACATAAAGCTATCAACACCCGATGATGGCCATAATCAGGTAAGGATTTGGTCACGCTGCCAGATTTTGGCGTATCAAAGATTAAATCAGAACCTACTATTCCTGAGAGTGCTCGAAAATGATCAAATCTCGAAGGAAAGGTGCTGAATAGGGATTAGTTGGAGTACGGCAATAGTCTGAATCCTTGAACGGCTTGCGATATATACTGATATTATCGACAGTTGGATTAATTCGATTGCAAGAAACTATCCCAATATACTACTGGTTGCCAACTTGACTTTACAATGGGTATCAGATATTTGGATCAATATAGGATGAAGCTGGTTGGGATTTATTGCTGCACCAGTCGTGGCACAATATATTGTTATTCATCCCTAACCGTTACATAACCTTAACAACAATAGCTTTTTTGCTTGATCCTCTATCAAAAAGCGAATTCTATCTTTTAACTCTCTCGGAATTGCTGCCGGTGACCGTTATCCTGGCTGCGGGCAAAACTAATGAGGCAAGTCATGTTTCGATTTCAAAACCGCCTGCCCCGGTTGCCACTGCCGAACCTGCACGCAACCTGCCGGCAATACCTTGCGGCGGTCGCCCCTTTTTTGTCTGAACATCAGAGGCAGGCAACTCAGGCGTTGGTCGAGGACTTTGAAAATAACGCCGGCCGGCTGTTGCACGAACTATTGGAACAGATCGACAGCACCACCGACAAAAATTGGATGTACGATTTCTGGCGCGATCTGGTTCTGTCCATACGCTATCCGCTGCTGATCAATGTCAATCCCTGCTACGTCTATCGGGGAAAGATCGAAGCAACCAAGGACACTCTGGCTGCTTTGGGAGCGCGGTTGCTCATCGCGACGGGCAGATTTATCGATAATGTTGCCAGCGAACGCCTTCCGCCCGACGTGCAAAAGGATGTGCCCCGGTGCATGTCCCAATACAAGACGATGTTTTCCTCAGGTCGGATTCCTCACATTCGAATGGATCAATTTGTCACTTTTGCGCTTACACGCCACATCGTCGTTTTACACCGTAATCGGTTTTTTCGTTTGAATATCCTTGATGTGCACGGGCAACCCTTGCCGCAAGCGGAATTGGAAAACGCATTGCAATGGATCATTGATGTCGCCGATAGCCCGACATTAAAAGACTCTTCGATCGGTTCGGTTGGGGTGATGACCAGCGCTAACCGCACCGATTGGGCTGTCTGGCGCAGCTGTTTGGCTGCCTTTGATGTTCTCAACCAGGATTCTTTATCTCTAGTTGATAGTGCCCTGTTTGTTCTGTGCCTCGAAGAATCGGCACCACGGGATCTGGCGGAGCTTTCTAGAATGGTGCTGCACGGCGACGGCCGCAACCGCTGGTTCGACAAACCAATTCAGGTCATTCTGGCCGCTGACGGATCCTTTGGTGTCAACACCGAGCACACCCTTGTGGATGGTCTCACTGCCGTGCGCTTCATTGATGAAATCCATACTGGACTTAGCCATGATTTGGCCGATGATCCTTCTACCGGATCAACTGAACTCTTCAATAGCAAAAATGTTGAAGAGATTCATTGGCGGTTGCCACCGACTATCATATCGGCTATCCGCACAGCCGAAACAGATGTAGATACGCTGATCGGGGAAAATGAAACCCGTGTGCTATCGTACAAACGTTTCGGTAAGAACCATATCGCAGGCAACGGTTTCAGCCCAGATGTAATTTTACAACTTGCCTTTCAGATGGGCTGTTTTCGCCGTTTTGATAGATTGTACAGCGCCTATGAATCGGTCAATACCCGCAAATACAAGTTCGGGCGCGGAAGTGCTATCCGGACGGTAACACCTGAATCTCTCGAACTGGTCACCGGTTTTGACAATGCCGCATCCCGGTCTGATCAATGGGCGTTGTTGGACCTGGCAGCCCACCGACACGTTCAACTGATAAAGGATTGCAGTAGCGGCCAGGGTTTTGATCGCCATCTGTTTGCACTCCGGACCTTGTCGGAACTCAGCGGCCGAGAACATCCACTGTTCCGCGCTGGTGCTACCGCCGAGATTCTGGACCGAGTCATACTCTCTACCAGCGGTCTGCGTTCGCCGTCCATTGGCTTAGTTGGTTTCGGGCCAGTGGACCCTGAGGGTTACGGACTTGGTTACGTTATCCATGAGAATCACATCGTCGTGAATGCTACCAGTAAAACTCGTGAGACCACACTATTGTTGGAATGCATAGAAAAATCTTTGAACGACTTCGGCGAGCTGATTGAAATCCATCGAGCAGGAAGCACTTTTTAGTTTTCTTATCTCTTCACGTTTTATAAATGGAGGTGCATTGGTATGGGTGTTTTGCAAACCGGCCGGGTTGAAATCGCCTATGAAACATCCGGTGGTGGGGAGGAAGGAGTCATAGTTCTGATCCGGGGGCAAGGGATGCAACTGATCCATTGGCCTGAATCGTTTTACGAAGCGCTTTCGAATCAGGGATTTCGAACAATACGATTCGACAATCGGGATACCGGCCTTTCCGGAAAAATTGATCACATCGCTGACCAGGAACTTGAAGTGCTGAAGCGGCAGGTTGCAGCAGGAGGGGAGATTGATCCACCCTACACAATGGACGATATGGCACAGGATGTCATCGCTCTGATGGATGGGCTTGATATCGAAACAGCCCACATCATCGGTAATTCCATGGGCGGTTTCATCGCTCAGTTGCTGGCGGCTAAATGCCCTTCCCGGGCGCTTTCGCTGACGCTAATCAGTTCTTTCAGCCAAATTATTGATCTCGCACTCCTCGACGAGTTGTGGTCCGTTCGGAAAACCCGGAAAGTTTTCATTCAGGAGTGGGTCGAGTATGTTCGACAATTTGGAAGCAAAAAGTATTTCGAAAGTGATGATCACTCACGTCGGATGGCTGCAGCGACCTTTGATCGATGCTACTCACCCGATGGTGCCAACCGTCAGTTGCTTGCCATGTTATCAATGAAAAACATAAGGGATCGGGTCAAAACGATTTCAGTGCCGGTTTTGGTAGTTCACGGTACCGATGATCTGCTGATTCCACCGGAAAAAGGCAAGGAGACCGCCGATCTGATTCCAGGCGCAATATTTAAATTGATAGAGGGTATGGGGCACGATACTCCTCCTGGTCTTGGAAAACCTCTTGCTGAAATTGTACTCGCGCATATTCAGTCGACAACAAGCCGTATGCTATAACGAGAAATGAATAGTTTCATTGTGGTGAGGTGTTTATATGTCACATTTAATTACCGTTCAGGACATATTTAATTCAACCAGTAACGGTGTTATCGCTGCAGATGCTCGCGGTTGTATCGTATTAGTCAATCAGAAAGCTATGAGGATATTGGGATTAAAGAAAAACGAACTTATTGGCTCTAATGTCATTGAAGTGTTGCCATTAACCAGTCATCATATCGTCGACTGTCTGAAAACCGGTAAGCCCCAAATTGGTGTCCATATTCGGGGGAAAAATGTTCATCTTGTTGTAAACGTTACCGCTATTCGAAAAGCCGGAATGGTTGTTGGCGCTGTTAGCAACTTCCAGAAAATGCAGCAGTTTGAAAATTCAGCTCAAAGGTTAGAATCATACCAACAGCTAACCGATCAATTTGAAACGGTTTTCTCCTCTTCTTCCGACGGTCTTGTTATTTTGGATGGCCGGGGGAATTTTATCCGCATGAACAAAGCAGCTCAACAACTAAATGGATGGAAGGAAAAGGATATCATTGGTAGAAATGTTTCTATGATGGTTGATAAGGGTATAATAGATCGAAGTGTTACAATGGAGATACTAAAAACAAAACGTCGAGTAAGCTTACTTGTATACGTCCAGAAAACAGAAAAGCATTTATTGGTAACCGGAACACCAGTTTTTAATGAGAACGGTGATATTTATATGGTGGTGCTCAATGAACGAGATCTTTCACAGCTAAATGCAATACAAAAGCAATTAAATGAAACTCGTTTGGTTGCAAATAAATACAAGGACAAACTCAATGAACTTAGTGTGATAGAGTTGAAGCAGCAGGAAATTATTGCAAAAAGTCAGGAGATGAGACAGGTGCTGAGAATTGCTTTGAAACTTGCAACACTAAAGGTGTCCAATATTTTAATTTTGGGAGAGTCCGGGACCGGAAAGGGGCTTTTGGCAAAATTCATACACCAGAACGGCAAAAGAAAAAAGGCGCCACTTATTCAAATCAACTGCGCAGCTGTGCCCGAAAACCTTTTGGAGGCGGAACTTTTTGGTTACGAGAAAGGTGCTTTTACTGGAGCTAGCGAAGAAGGTAAGGCTGGTTTGTTCGAATTGGCTCAGGGGGGAATTCTTTTTTTAGATGAAATAGGTGATTTGTCCTTAACAACTCAGGCGAAGCTCCTGAAATATCTTGATGACAATATCATCACGCGTCTGGGCGGAACAAAAACCATAGCCATAGATTGTACCGTCATCGCTGCAACAAACCGTGATTTGGGCAACCTTACAAAAATCAATAAATTTCGAGAGGATTTGTACTATCGTTTAAATTCCTTTACCTTAAAAATTCCACCCCTTCGCGAACGGCAGAATGACATATTTGAACTTACTACACATTTTCTTGAAAAATATAATAAAGCCTATGGTGTGCAACGGTGGATAACAGCCAAGGCTGTAGAAGCGCTTCAATCCTATCCATTTCCGGGAAACGTTCGCGAGTTGATGAATGTGATTAAACAAGCAGTAGTCATCAGCGAAGAAAGAAATTTAGATGTATTGATCCTACAGGCATTGAAAGGATCCTTCGCACTACTTACAAAAAGCAACTCTTCAGCAACACGAAAAAAGAATTTATCGGACTCGCTGTTATCGTTTGAAAAGGAGGTACTGAAAAGCGCCATGCCAAAATGCAAAACAACTCACGAGCTTGCAAAGCTTCTGGGGATCAGCCAGCCAACCGCTTTCCGCAAGTTGAAAAAACATGGGCTTTCATTCGGTTTAATTCAGAAATGAATTAATTAATTACAACATACTGAATCAATAAGATATTTAATATTTATTATTTATTCATATTTGTATAATTAATATCTGTAGATATCTCAACATGTTATATGCCCTTCAATTCATATATGTATTATCTGCCAAATTATTTTTAGCCTTCTATTTCTTAACCTGCTAAAATTACACACATTATAAAACCAGCTGCTATTGGCATTGTTTTTGCTGATATATATTTGGTCATTCACCTTATTAAAATATAGATGCTTTATTCTATTTGATTAAGACGTTCTTATCTTTGGTAGTGGAGCTTTAACTGTAGTTTGAATAGGGAGGAATTCGTTACGATGAGAAGCAAAGAACTTTATACCGGCTTGGAAAGATCGGCTCACCGAGCGTTGCTGCATGCCGTGGGATTTAGCAAAGAGGATTTTGGAAAGCCCATCATTGCGGTGGTAAATTCATGGAACGAGATCGTGCCCGGTCACTATCATCTCCGTGAGCTTGCTGTATCAGTTAAGGAAGGAATCCGTGAAGCTGGAGGGATAGCCATTGAGTTCAACACAATCGCTATCTGCGATGGTTTGTGTCAAGGTCACATCGGTATGAGATACCCTCTACCTAGCCGTGAGATCATTGCTGATTCTATCGAACTAATGGTGGAAAGTCATCGATTCGATGCAATGGTCATGATGTGTTCATGCGATAAAATCGTGCCGGCACATATCATGGCTTCTTTAAGGCTTGATATTCCAACGATTATCGTCACTGGCGGCCCCATGTACCCTGGTAAATTCAGAGAAAATGAAAACATTACACTAACAAGCATGCGTGAATTTATCGGGCAAACTAAACGCGGTGATATATCTCAAGACGAATTGGCTGAAATAGAACAGTGCGCCCTACCCGGACCGGGGAGTTGTGCGATGATGGCAACAGCAAACACAATGTCATGTATTGCAGAGGCCCTAGGCATGACGCTTCCAGGTTGTGGGACAGCCCATGCACAAAGTACCAAGAAGACAAGACTGGCTCGTCAATCTGGATCTCGAATTGTACAGATGGTAAATGAGAATTTAATCCCTTCAAAAATAATATCTGAAATCGCTATAAAAAATGCCACCACAGTCGCGATGGCCATAGGGGGCTCAACAAATTTAGCACTTCACATCCCAGCTATCGCGCTCGAGGCCGGTTTCAATTATACGTTGGAAAAACTCGATTTCATCAGCAAAACAACACCGCATATTTGCGATATTATACCATCAGGGAAATATCCACTGTTGCGGTTAGAGGAAGCAGGGGGAATTCCGGCGGTAATAAAGGAACTTGGAGATCGAATCGATACCAACGTACCTACGGTAACAGGACGAACGATGAGGAAAAATATCGAATCGGTTCATGTCCTCGATAAAGATGTAATCAGACCCTTAAATTCTCCTCTTCATCATGAAGGAAGCCTCGCCATTTTGTATGGTAATCTCGCACCTGACGGATCTGTGGTAAAACAAAGCGGTGTCCATGAAAAGATGATGACCCACAAGGGCCCGGCCCGAATATTTATCTCCATGGAAGATGCTGTAAAAGCTCTGATGGGTGATCAAATCATGAGCGGGGACGTGATGGTCATCCGCTACGAAGGGCCCAAAGGGGGGCCAGGGATGCGAGAGATGCACATGGTGACTTCAATATTGATGGGATTGGGCCTAGGAGATTGTGTCGCCTTGGTGACTGATGGTCGATTTTCCGGTTCAACACGGGGACCTTGCATTGGGTATGTCTCTCCTGAGGCAGTTGTTGGTGGTCCCATTGGTTTAGTAGAAGAGGAAGATATTATCGAAATAGACATACCGGCTCGAAAACTACACCTTGATGTAACTGATACTGAACTTGCTGAACGTATGAAAAAATTTAAGCCAATTAAAAAAGAATGTAGTAAGTTTTTAAAAAGATATTCGCTCTTGGTAAGCTCGGCCGATAAAGGTGCTGTATTGGCGTATGAGTGATAAATATTAAATGAGGATTTATTGTTTCTATAGGTTGGTGCTCTAAAGCCTGTGAACAATGATTATCTATAAAGTCTTAATAAATGAATCAACACACTAAATCAGTGTTTGCTCGTTTCGGAAGTATCAACGACAGATTAGATCCTGAATACAGCTATCTAATTTTTGAACAAAACACCTATGGTGAACCAAGGACCCGTTTTCAAGAAATAATTGATTTTCTCTCAGTATTTAATAAAGGAGGCATTAAGTACAACTTTTTCAGCGAGAAAGAAGATCACAGAACCTGTCTAGTAGTTAAATTGTCTCCAAAGCATAAAGAGAAAATGCTAATGAATATTTTGGAGCTGAGTTTATCTAAAGATCTTAACTTATACATGTATGATCCACCGTAGTCAGGGTATTTCAGCAGGTTTATTAAGAATCGTTTAACTCATCATATTAACGCAAATAAGATAAAAGGAAGAAAATTATGAAGGGGGTTTACGGGAAAGTATTGGAAATTGATCTGACGCATGAAACCAGCAACACTATAGAAATCCCAGACAGCATCTATGAGTCTCTGATAGGAGGAAAGGGTCTTGCCACGTACCTGCTCTTAAAAAAGAACAAGCCAAATATTGATCCTTTTTCTCCGGATAATCACGTGGTGATCGCGTTAGGCCCGACTGTAAATACCAAAGTATGGGGTTCCAGTCGGTATGGTTTATTCAGTAAATCACCTCAAACAGGGATATATGCTGAGTCCTATTCGGGGGGGTCTGTTGCAGAATTCATGGGGCATGTTGGGTACGATGCTTTCATATTGCGGGGCGCTGCATCAAGCCCGACTGTTCTGGAAATTACGGACAACGGCATAACTTTTCACGAAGCGGGAAATATTTGGGGGATGGAGGTTTATGACGCCCAAGACGCTGTTCGTGATCTTGTAGGTAAACAATCCGGTATCATGGTTATAGGTCCTGCGGGTGAAAACCTTGTGCGTTTTTCGTTAGTGGCAAACAATTACTGGCGATCTGCCGGAAGGACAGGTATTGGTGCGGTTTTAGGCGCTAAAAATATTAAGGGTATGGCCTTTAGCGGGTCCGCCCAAAAAGAGGTAGCCGAACCTGAAATATTGGAAGAACTATGGTCTCAGATAAGTTCTGAAAGAAAGACAAATCCTGTCATACAAGGTTTTAAGACTAAGGGCACACCGGCTCTGGTGAGTGTTCTCAATAAAATCGGTTCATTTCCCACGCGTTATTGGTCTAAAGGTACTCTTGACGGTTGGGAGAATATTTCGGCCGAAGGTCTTCATGAACAGTGTAATGTCAAGCCCCATGCTTGTGCTAAATGCTTAATGGCCTGCGGAAGGTTAACCGAAGTAAGGGATGGTAGGCATAAAGGCTTAAAACTTGAAGGCCCCGAATTTGAGACAATATATTCTTTTGGGGGCCTCTGCGAGATTCCTAATATTAATGAGATCGTCTACCTCAACGATGTCTGTGATCGGTTGGGCTTGGATACAATTACCGCAGGCAATTTAGCCGCTTTTACTATAGAAGCTTCCAGACGAGGCAAAATCAAAGAAAAGTATGACTACGGAGATGTAGACGGTATTGTTTCATTACTAAATGATATTGCCTATCGACGTGGCATAGGAGCTGTTTTGGCTGAAGGGATACGACATGCAGCTCAAGAATGGGGTATGAAAGATATAGCCATTCACGTTAAAGGTTTAGAGCCTTCAGCTTATGATCCAAGAGTTCTAAAAGGAATGGGCCTGGCGTATGCGACTTCGGATAGAGGCGCATGCCATTTACGAAGCACTGTTTTCAAGGCTGAACTGTCCGGGCAAATAGCACCTGATGAAATTGAAGGTAAGGCTGAAATAGCAATTGATTTCGAAGATCGCCTTACGCTGCATGATGCATTTATTACCTGCAGGTTTTATCGTGATATCTATGCTTGGGATGGTTTGGCCAAAATAATCCAAGGCACAATGGGCATGAAACTTAACCATGATGGTCTTAAAGAAATTGCGGCGAACATTCGTAATCTTAGCCGACGGTTTAACCTGCGAGAAGGCATATCGAAAAAGGATGATACCCTGCCACCGAGATATTTCTCCGAGCCCATAAGTGGTGGGAAGGTTATTAAACCGGAAGAACTGGAAAAAATGATTCAGAATTATTACCAGCTTAGAGGTTGGAATGAGGATGGTATCCCGGTGGATGATTTAGATTTTGGTTAATATCTTAACTGCGGAAAGGACAGAACAATGGAAATAAAAAGTGAAAACGGAAATTATTTTTTGCCATGTGTTCGACACCATTTTGGGGATGAAGAAATTATTTTTGTCGAGGCAAAAGGGGCTGTGTTGAAAGATTCGGAAGGAAGAGAATATATCGACTTACTTTGTTCCCATGGATGTGCGACATTGATCGGCTATAACCACCCTGCGGTAGTTGAGGCTGTGAAAGAACAAGTCGGGAAAATGTATTCCTTAGCTATCGACTATAATACAAAACCCGCCAGGGACCTGGCTGAAAAGCTTCTATCCGTGGTACCTGAACCTTTTAACAAGGTTTACTTTGCAAATGCAGGGGCTGAAGCAGTTGAGGTCGCTCTATTTCTAGCTAAAAAATACACTAAAAAATATGAAATGGTATCACTATATGGCGACTTTCACGGGAGAACTCATGGTGCTCGCAGTCTGTTAGGTTTTGCACCATTAAAAAAAGGGATGGGACCTATGTTACCAGGGGTGACGCGCATCCCTTCGTATTATTGCTATCGGTGCCAGCTTGGCTTGGAATATCCAGCTTGTAACTTACAGTGTGCCAAAATGCTGGAAGATGCTTTGTATTATGATACATCCTCCGAAGTGGCCGTTTTCGTAACAGAACCCATACAAGGAACCGCCGGCAATATACCAGCCCCGGATGGTTATTTTCAGGAAATCAAAAATATTCTTGATAAACACAATATTCTTCTCTTCATGGATGAAATCTTTACTGCATTCGGCAGCACCGGCAAAAAGTTTTGTTTTGAGCATTATGGAATCGTTCCTGATATGATCACGATGTCAAAAACATTAGGGGGGGGGCTGCCAATATCGGCGCTTTTAACCACTGACGAAATAGCCCAAGCATTTGCGGAGCCGGAGCCGCCTCTATACTATACAACTTTTGGAAGTAACCCGTTGATGGCGGCTGCTGCGCTGGCAAGTATTGAAACGATAATGAAAGAAAAGCCATGGGAACGTGCCGAAGAATTGGGAAAATATTGGATGAATGGATTAAGGAAATTACAAGACAAATATGATGTCATAGGCGATGTTCGCGGTAAAGGTGTAATGATAGGGGTCGAGCTCGTAAAAGACCGTAAAACCAAAGAGCCTGCAAAAGAGGAATCAATTAGGTTGAAAAAAGAGGCTGGTAAGAGAGGTTTGATTTTGCCAGCTGGACAAGGCTGGTTTGGCAATTCAATTCGGCTTGTCCCTTCTGTTGTCATGACTAAAGTCCAGATAGATCAGTCACTCCAAATCATGGATGATTCTTTTGCTGTAATTTCCTGAGAAGTTATATCGATTTAAATACTTGTTTATGCAATTAATTACTTTCATTTTAATGGGAATTGAGAAGTTTGTTGTTCGAAAACTCATCAGTAGCATAACTCTTTAAATTCAAAGGAGGAAAAAACGATGGAAAAATTGCAGGAGTTGGAACGTTTGCTATTTCAAGGGAAAATTACTCGCCGCGATTTCTTAGCCTACGTGTCTGCTATGGGGCTTTCTGTGGCTATGTCGCCTTTATTGGCTAATAGCACAGCACATGCCGCAACCCCCAAACAGGGTGGCCGCTTGAGAATTGGGAGCCACAGTGGTGCCACAACAGAGAGCCTAGATATCACATTGTTGACAGATATTATGCCTCAATTGGTCAGTCAACAATGTCGAAACCAGTTGATTGTAATTGATGAAAAAGGTGTTGCTACCCCGGAGCTTGCGGAAAACTGGGAGTCAACACCGGATGCAAAACAATGGATTTTCAACCTCCGAAAAGGCGTCGAATTTCATAACGGCAAGCCGCTGGATGCTGATGACGTTATCTATTCCATAAATCTTAGTAGAACCGAAAAGACCAAATCTCCGGCAAAAGGTATTCTTAAGCCTGTTACGGACATAAAGAAAGATGGTAACAACCAGGTGATCTTCACACTTGAATCAGGGAATGCCGACTTCCCCTATTTCTTGGCAGAAGTGAATCTTATGGTCGTACCAAACGGGACAACCGATTTTGAAAAAGGGATGGGAACAGGCCCCTTTATCCTTAAAAGTTGGGAGCCAGGTGTCCGGGCTTTCACTACGCGTAACCCAAATTATTTCAAGGAGGGACTTCCCTATTTTGATGAAGTTGAAACGATGGCCTTACCGGATGTCGTATCCAGGACCTCTGCTGTAGTAACCGGCGAATTAGATGTATTTGCCCGACCTGATCTTAAGACGGTTCAATTTCTGAAAAAGAATAAAAATGTGCAAATTATAGACGTTCCAGGGTATGCCCACTATACCATGCCTATGTTGACGACCCAGAAGCCCTTCAATGATAATAATGTCCGATTGGGATTAAAATACGCTTTTGATCGTGAGTTGATGTTAAAACAGGTTTTACGTGGTTACGGTTCTCTTGGAAACGATCATCCAATCTCACAGAAGAACCGATATTTCAACTCTGAATTGCCTCAGAGGACTTATGATCCGGATAAGGCTAAATTTTACTTGAAGAAAGCCGGTATGTTAGATCATACTTTCGAGCTTTATGCCGCTGATACAGCTTTTGCCGGGGCAATAGACTCGGCTCTCTTATTCCAAGAGTCTGCCGAAAAAGCAGGAGTGAAACTCAAGACTAAAAAGGTACCGAATGACGGTTATTGGGAGGATGTATGGATGAAGAAAGGCATGTGCTGGAGTTTCTGGTATGGTAGGCCCACAGAAGACTGGATGTTATCGCTTGTATATGCTGGATCAGCAAACTGGAATGAGAGCTATTGGAAGAATGCACGATTCGACAAGCTCCTCAAAGAGGCTCGATCTGAGCTGAATGAAGTCAAGCGTCGCGATATGTATTGGGAAATGCAAAAAATTGTCCATGATGAAGGTTCCTCAATCATTCCCATTTTTAGTAACTTTGTTTATGTAGCAAGCAGTAAATTGAGGTATAACACCATTGCCTCCAATGCCATGTATGACGGTCGTAGAATCCATGAACGATGGTGGTTTGCATAATCAAAGCTGGAGCCTTGTTGTTAATAACAAGGCTCCAGTTCTTCTATGCCTGGGACGCCAAAACCGATAGAAGAACACAGTTTAACTTCCATTCCAAACAGTTACATAAAATAAGGATGCTTATCAATGAAGCGAAACCTACATGCAGGGAAGAAGCTCAGTGGCGGATTCGGCCTAAATTCATTTACTGAAGAGGAGTGCGACGAAATTCATTTGGCAACATTAGAGATTCTTGAGAAAACTGGAATATTTGTTGAAGATGAGGAAGCTCTGGATATTTTTGATGGTGGTGGTGCCGCCGTTAATGCAAAAAAGAAAATCGTAAAAATTCCTCCATATATAGTGGAAGATGCCATTCGCAGTGCTCCGCCAAAGCTCTTTCTGGCAGGTCGCAATCCAAAAAACGATACCATATTAGAAAGCAATAGAGTCGGGTTTACTACTTTTGGAGAGGGCGTTTTTGTAATCGATCCCTACACGGGTGAAAGAAGAAAGCCCACCAGAAAAGATGTGGCCAATGCAGCCAAGTTGGCTGACTATCTGAGCGAGATCGATGTCTATGAACGGGCCGTTGGAGCACATGAAGTTCCTCAGGAAATTGCCCAGATTTATAATGCGGAAGATTCATTCAACAATACAAGTAAACACCTTTTCATGGGAGCATTTTCAGGTTACCAACTCGATAAAATAGTGGAAATGGCTACCGTAATCGCTGGTGGCAAGGATGCGTTAAGGCAGAGACCCATCTACACAACGATCACTTGTCCGGTGAGCCCGCTTAAATTGGTTAAAGATACCTGTGAAGTCATCATGGGGGCAGCTAGACACGGAATCGGTGTCAATATTCTCTCCATGGCAATGGCGGGAGGCTCGTCTCCGGTAACACTTGCCGGGACATTGGTAATCCATAACGCCGAAATTCTATCTGGAATTTTGCTTAACCAGCTCACTATAAAGGGTGGACCGGTCATATACGGCAGTTCGACGACAGCCATGGATTTAAGAATGGCGAGCGCATCGGTGGGATCCCCAGAATGCGCAATGATCAGTGCGGCTGTTGCGAGATTGGCTCGTTATTATGCATTGCCAAGCTTTGTTGCCGGCGGGTAGGGCGATACAAAAGCAACCGATTTCCAAACCGGTCATGAAAAAACGATGACGTCGTTATTGCCGGCGTTGGCAGGGGCCAACCTGATATACGGCATGGGAATGATCGAGATGGGAATGACCTTTGATTTTGGACAACTTGTGTTGGATAATGAAGTTGCACAAATGGTCAGGCATGTGGTGAACGGGATAGCGGTAAATGATGAAACCCTGGCTGTGGATGCTATAAAAGAAATTGGAATCGGGAAAGACTTCCTCAGCCATGATAGCACGCTACGCCACATGAGATCTATATCTGCGCCCAGAGTTTTTGACCGAACGATGCGTGAAGATTGGGAACAAGCCGGCAAGCCGGATATATACAAAAAAGCAACGGAGAAAGCCATAGAAATTCTGGAGACTCATACTCCTGATCCAATAGCGGATGATATCCAAAAGAGAATTCACTCAATTGTGGAGGAAGCGGAAAAGGAATTAGGAATATAATAAAGGAGGACTAAATGAGCAAAGTAATAACCCGCATGGGAGATGGTTTTTCTGTTGAGATAGATGAAAAAGAACTAATTCAAGACATTGAAGATGGAACCCTGGATGCCGCAGATCGGGCAGAGATACAGCCTCTCACTGATGATGAACGAAAACATTTGTTTGAAATATGCAAATGCAGTTGTAGCATATCAGGGGTTGAAAAAGGGTATGAGGTTATAATGACCTATGATGGTGGAAGCAATAAGATCGGAAGGCTTGGCATAAATACCGGTCGCTTACAAGTGCTTCAGACCTATGAGCGTTGTTTCGGAGCTGACACCACTGAGCTATCAGACCTCGATTACAGCTTCAAGCAAGCAAAACACATCGTTCGAGAAAATGTTCCTCTCATGGAGCAAGCACAATTGCTCATGGTGGCTCCTGTCTTTTATGGATCAATGCCAAATCTCGGTCTTTACACCAAACCGGATGGGCCTGTCACCAACCCGGCAGAACTGATTCCTCAGGGAAAAATCAAAGAAGCGCGTGATGCATACGATGAAGCTATCGAGCATTCTGTTCGTGATATGGTTTATGTATCATCCTCCCTATTTGAAGCTGGAGCGGATGGGATAAATTTCGATACGGTTGGGGGTTCTGGTGATCCTGATTTTAAAGCAACATTATTAGCGGTGCAGGAGCTGAAGGAGAAGTACCCAAGTATGTGTGTCGAAATCGGAATGGCCGGGGAATTTATCTTGGGAATGCATGGGGAGATTTCTCACAACGGTGTACGCCTTGCCGGGCTCTATCCCCACGAACAGGTTAAGGTCGCGCAAGAAGCTGGTGTGGACATATTCGGACCAGCGATAAATACAGATCCTACCGAGTCTATTCCCTGGAACATTGCACGTGCGGTTACATTCACAAAAGCCTGTGTTGACGCTGCTGAAATTCCTGTACATGCGAATTTAGGAATGGGGGTGGGCGGTTTACCATTGTGTTATACACCACCGATTGACGCAGTGACCATGGCTTCAAAGGCACATTTAGAGATTACACGATTGGACGGGTTGTAGGTTGGCGACGGAGACCCCGCAGGGGTGGCGATACCACATGCAATGGCCGCAGGCATGGGCGGAATGCGTACTTCCGGAGATCTGGTCGCACGCATGCAAATGACCCGGGCTATGAAAATAAAAGATGCAAAAAAGTATGTGGCGGACAAATTAGGAATTAGTGTTAATGAGCTTACTGATGCTGCTGTGATGAGTGATGTTAGAGAAGACCATAAGATAGGGAGTGTCTATTCCACCATGGGTTCTCCAAAAGGCATTGAAGCAAAATATAATATTGCAAAACTGTTGGATATTGAAATTAATTCCCTAAACCGTTTCAGACGTTAGGGCTGGATTCAAAACCTCAAGCATTCTATTAATGCCTATTAGGGAAAAGGAAAAAAGCTATGATCGATAAAAGTATTATCGAAGAAACGGCGGAAGTTCTAATTAAAGCAAACAAAGACAGGGCCATTGAGATCGTAAAAAATTATCTCAGTGATGGGGGCAGCCCACTGGAACTGATGGAGGAAGGTTTTATTCCAGGAATTAACGCAACGGGTGACTTGTTTGGACGCGGCAGGTTGTTTTTACCAGAGCTTATACAAGCTGCGGAAATCATGAAGGTGGTTACCGACATGGTGAATGAAACTTTAAGTGGCGGGATTAACGCTAAGCAAGAAAAAGGGACAGTTCTTATTGCTACAGTCCAGGGTGACGTTCATGATATTGGAAAATGCATTGTTGTTTCACTGATGCAAGCAAATGGATTTAAGGTCCATGATGCAGGGAGGGATGTGGCCACCCAGCAAATAATTGAAACAGCCATAGAGATTGATGCGGATATTATTGGTACCAGCGCGCTGCTTACCACAACCATGCCGCGACAGAAGGACCTAGAAGTTGTGCTTAAATCTGAAGGATTAAAAGATCGCTTTAAAACAGTTGTCGGCGGTGCACCGGTAACTCCCCGTTGGGCCGCGAGAATTGGAGCTGATGCGTATGCAAAAAATGCTCAAGATGGCGTAGAAAAAATTAAAGAATTGCTTAGCGTTGAATAAGTTTATATTAATTTAATTGAAGCTATAACAATTGTTCATTATGCCTATATCAGTACTTGAAGAGGAATGTATATGCTCGGATATCAAATAGAAGGGATTACAAATGAACAACTTCATAGAATTCATCATGCATCTATTAAGATATTGGAAAATACGGGGATAAAAATTGAGTCAGATGAGGCAACAGAGATCTTTCATGGTGCTGGATCGGAGATTGTTAAAAAGGGGGATTGTTTTGTTGTTAAGATTCCTCCATCCGTAGTTAGTGATTGTGTTCAATGGGCACCAGAACGGTTTGTTTTGTATGGAAGGGATCCCAAACACGATCATCTTATCGAACCTGGAAGTTCCTGCTATACACTATTTGGTGAAAATTCTTATACTAACGACCTTTACACTTTAAAACACAGAACTTGTACAAAGAAAGATTTAGGGGATGCAACACGATTGGCTGATGCGTTAGATGAATTTGCAATTATTGAAAAATGTATGGGATCACGGGATAAGCCTGCCGAGACGCAGTCCATGCATAATTACGAAGCAATTGTTTCAAACACAAGTAAGCATGCCTTTCATGGTTTTTTTAGTGGGAGAAACTCAATAAAGATTGTTGAGATGGCAGCGGCCTGCGTCGGTGGCATGGAGAATTTTATTAAGCGTCCTTGTGTGTCCACCACCGTTTGCCCAACTAGCCCACTCACACTCTCTAAGAATTGCTGTGATGTCATTATAGAATGCTCAAGATTAGGTGTTGTGGTTTGTTCAATTACGATGCCATTGAGTGGTGCTACGGCGCCCACGACAATCGCTGGAACCCTGGTTGTACAGAATGCAGAACTTCTTGGTTCTTTAGTTTTGACCCAACTTACTTCAAAAAGTACACCTTTCATTTATGGTAGTGTGGGAACAATTATGGATTTGAAACTCGGTAATCCTGCTGTCGCTGCCCCAGAATGTGGTGTTTTGAATGTTGGGACTGCAAAAATGGCGCAATATTATGGAATCCCAAGTTGGTGTGGTTCAGGTGTTAGCGGAAGTAAACTTATGGATGTACAGGCCGCTTATGAATTTAACACAAATACGGCTATAGCATTACTGGCCGGATCTAATGTCATCTATGGATGTGGTTCT
Organism: Deltaproteobacteria bacterium; assembly: GCA_003647375.1. The sequence goes on along the minus strand of QMMS01000028.1, from coordinate 6,233 downwards.
ATTGAATCAGGACTGACGTTTGATTTTGCAAAGCTGATTCTGGATGCTGAACAATTAAGGAATTTAAAATGGATAAAAAATGGGATGGACATTTCTGATGAGACAATAGCTTTAGAAACAATTCAAAGCGTAAGCTCTGGTGGTGAATATTTATCTAGCAAACACACACTAAAACACATGAAAAGCATGTCCCAAAGAGATTTGTTTGATTGTATGGACCGCGATACCTGGGTTAAAAAAATCGGTGGGAAAGACATTATCGAAAGGGCGTATGAAAAAGCCAGATTTCTTATCAAGAACCACAAGCCGATGGCTTTACCAGAAGGAGCAGAAGATGCAATGGAAGCAATTATAAATGAATGTGAAATATAAATGAACACTAATCAGCTATATTCAAGTATACCGTGCCAATAGACTAAATTAGGTTCATGATGAGTGATATATATAAGACAATATCTTGCAAGGAAAAAATAGATTGCTATCTCGCTATTTTGGGAGGTTTTATATTCTTAGATATCCTTCTTATTACTTATATATTTATAATAAAAGGTGCACACAGTCCAAATTCAGAAAATCTTATGTCTAATGTCTATAATACAATGATTCTTTTTTTAATAAGATATTAGTACTATATATGAATAGGCAACGCATAATTGAAGGAAACCGGTTGGGCACTACCTTCCCAATACCGAGAAACCGCAACCGGCGGATTCTCTTATATGACCTCCCTTCACCCAATGGAATACAGTTTCGCCTTAAAAAGGGGCTTCACAATATTTTTTTCATTTCCTTTTGTGTTTTGTTCTTGAAACGATTTGCGTTTTAAGTCTTCGATACTGTCGTATCTTCGCAAATTGAAGATTACATCAAAATTGGCGACCCCTCCCAATTAAAGATTATGTAACACAGCATAATATATCCGTGAGTTCAGATAGTTAACATAATTCGAGCTAAATCAAAACATCGCCGCCATAGCCAATGTGTGATGATTGAATTTGTAAATCTAAAAGCCTTCATGCAGTCAAAGTATCCGGCAATTGGTGTTTATTCTTTAATTTCATCGATGGAGACGCATATGTTGTCAATTATGATGACTATCCTTAGGAGATTGAATTATGCGAAAAATGATAAGACGTCCCACTCATCCAGGCAGTATAATAAAAAAACATATATTGAAAATACTCGACCGAATGTATATACTTATTCCCAAGAAGCAGTATACCGCTTATCGCTTAAGACTTACCGCTAAAAAGTTCCTTGGCTCGATAGGAACTGCGCACAAACGGATCAGCGGCAACATCGCTGAAACCCATTTCAAGGGCCTTTTTTTTCAACGCATTAAATTCCTCTGGCGGCACATAACGGGCCACCGGGAGATGATCCTTGCTGGGTTGCAGGTATTGGCCCAGAGTCAGGAGATGGCATCCGGCCTGGATGAGATCTGCAAAGACCGTCACAACTTCCTTTCTTGTTTCTCCCAGCCCGAGCATGAGTCCGGATTTGGTAGAGATGTTCCTATTGTTGTCCGCTACATACCGGATAAGATCGAGAGATTGACTGTAATCCGCTTCCGGTCTGACCATCGGGTAAAGGCGCTGGATGGTTTCCAGGTTGTGATTAATAACGTCAGGTCGTGATTCGAGTATGGTCTGCCATGCGTCATGGTTTCCCTGAAAATCGGGTATCAGCACCTCGATACCGACCTTGGGGCATCGATTCCTTACCGCTTGAATCGTCCTTGCAAAATGATGTGCACCGCCGTCCGGCAAATCATCCCGGGTAACGGAGGTAATAACCACATAGGCAAGTTTCAGCTGGTGAACCGCGGAGGCCACATGTTCAGGCTCATCCGGGTCGGGCAGCTTTTCAGGCCCTTGGGCAACGGCGCAGAATCGGCAATTTCGGGTGCAGCGGTCTCCCAGGATGAGGAATGTGGCAGTTTGCCGGGAAAAACATTCCCAGATGTTGGGACATTTGGCTTCCTGACAAACCGTGTGCAAGTGGCAATTATCGATAAGCGCACGAACCTTTTCAAAACCCGATCCCGCGGGCAGGCGCCGCTTCAGCCATGCTGGTTTTGCTGGTACTTCGTGTGACATTTGTTCTCCGGGCGATATTTGTCCTGCGGACGACATTTGCGCTGCGCGCGACATTACGCCTCCGGCTGTTATTTATGGTCATTAGCCCTGCGGGCGTAATTTATTGTCGCTGATAGCTTGGGACTTACCTAACACTTAAAACCTAAAACTTAACACGTTGTTTTTCCCCTTGCCCCCTATCTTTTCACCCAACATTTCCCGAGATACTTCTTCCAACTGTAGTCCGAAAACATCCCCTAAATGTTTTTTTGTTAGTTCCCGCACTGTTTGCATGGAAGGTCTTTGGGGAAGTTCTCTTGCGAGGGAAGTCATGGAAATATTCATAAGACCGCAGGGATGAATCCATTTGAAGGGCGTCATGGAAAGGTTGACGTTCAGAGCTATTCCATGAAAACTGATTCCCTTTCGGACGGCAAGACCAACGCTGCCAAGTTTTTTGTCCCCGACCCACACACCGCGATTCCTGGGATTTCGCGTAGCCTGGACCCCGAGGGATTCGGAAACACGGATCATGATTTCTTCGAGCATAAAAACCAGTTCCGTGATGCCGAGTCGTTGACGATCCAGATCCAGGATCGGATAGATCACCATCTGGCCGGGACCGTGATATGTGATGTCCCCGCCCCTTTCCACCTGTATGACCTGTATGCCTGATGTTTTCAGAAAGGCATCGGAGACTGTCAAATTTTCAATTCCCCCCCTGCGACCCAGTGTAAAAACCGGGGGGTGTTCTACAAGCAGAATGATATCCCGGGAATTTTTTTTCCCAATGCTGTCCCTGACGATGGCCTGTTGAAATTCCCAGGCTTCTGAATAATCCATTGTCTGGAGATCCAAGCACCAGCAGGTTTGTATCGGTGTGGGCGACTGTTGTCTTACCATGTCCGGGTTAACCGGCAAGACAGGGCTTTCGTGCCGCCATGGTTTCGTCCAGTCGCCGGACCTTGGTTTTGACAGGGGCCTGCAGCAGCAAATCCGGATTGTCTTTGGCTTCCTGGGCAATCTGCCTCAAGGCTTCGATAAAGCGATCGAGATCCTCTTTGGATTCCGTTTCCGTGGGCTCCATCATCAAAGCACCCTGGACCACGAGAGGGAAATAGACGGTGGGTGGATGAAAACCGTAGTCTATCAGTCGCTTGGCAATGTCGAGGGTGCTTACCTTGTATACTTGTTGATATTTGTCCGTGAAGACACATTCATGCATACAGGGCCTGTCATAGGGCAAGTGAAAAATGTCCCGGAGGCTCTCTTTCAGATAATTGGCGTTCAGCACCGCCAGTTGACTTGCTGTTTTCAACTGGTCGCCCATGGAAAGGATATAGGAATAGGCCCGAATTTGAATCCCGAAATTTCCGTAAAATGCGTGAACTTTGCCGATCGATTCCGGGAAATCATAAGAGAGTTCATACCTGCCCTGGACATGAACTACTCTGGGCACCGGCAGAAAGGGTTCGAGTTTTTTTGTGACGCAAACCGGTCCACTGCCCGGTCCACCGCCACCATGGGGAGTCGAAAATGTCTTGTGGAGGTTGAGGTGCAGCACATCCACTCCGAGGTCCGCCATGTTAACCATACCCATCACGGCGTTCATGTTGGCGCCGTCTGCGTATACCAGGCCGCCTTTGGCATGTACGATGTCCGATATCTGTTTGATGTGTTCTTCAAAAAGACCCAGTGTGTTCGGGTTCGTGACCATGATGCCTGCCGTGTCCTCATCCATGAGGGCATCCACATCGTCCGGTGAAAGAACACCCTGTGCATTGGATGCAACGGAAATCGATCGGAAACCACACAGGGCGGCACTTGCAGGGTTGGTACCGTGGGCCGTGTCCGGTATGAGAATTTTGGTTCGCCTTTCTTTGTTCATCATGTGAAAAGCGTAAAACAGGAGCATGCCTGTGAGCTCTCCCTGGGCACCGGCGGCCGGTTGCAACGTGACGGCCGGCAGCCCTGTGATTTCGGCCAGATGTTTCTCGAGATCAAACATGATTCTGAGAACGCCCTGGGCCAATTCCGGCGGCAGCAAGGGATGCGCCTGGGCAAGGCCCGGCAGTGATGCCTGGCGTTCATTGGTTTTGGGATTGTACTTCATGGTGCAGGACCCCAGGGGGTACATACCGCTGTCGACCCCGAAGTTCCAGGTGGAAAGATGCGTGTAATGTCTCACGACATCGACCTCGCTCAGGTCGGGGAAATCAGGCCCTACCCCGATCAGTTCTTCAACCAGCGGGGATGACGGGACATCGCTATTAGGCAAAGAGAACCCGGTCCGTCCTTTTTTACCCTTTTCCCACAAAAGGGGTTCATTGAGTATCAGACCGGTGGATCCCATGAGATCTTTCATGATGTCACCTCCTTGACCAGCAGGTCCATATCCGCTTTGTCCATGGTTTCAGTCACACACAACAGATAGTAATCGGGAAACTCCGGATAATCCGGTGTCAGCGAAAGCCCCGGTACTATTTTTTTGGCCAGCAGGTTTGCATAGGTTTTCTCAAAGCCCTCTGGAAATTTGATAACAAACTCATTGAAGACAGGTGTATCAAAGGGAACTTCAAACCCGGCAGTTTTCAATTCATTTTGGAGATAAGCGGCTTTGTCATGGTTCAATTCCGCCAGTTTTCGAATGCCGGTGCCTCCCAGGGTTGCCATATACATGGCTGCGGCCGTGGCACATAACCCCTGATTGGAGCAGATGTTCGAGGTGGCTTTTTCCCGGCGAATGTGTTGCTCTCTGGTGGAGAGGGTCAAAACAAAACCTCTTTTGCCTTCAATATCCTGTGTCCGGCCAACGAGTCGGCCGGGCATATTTCTCATGTAGGTCTTTTTGGCTGCAAACATGCCAAGACCGGGACCGCCGAAAGAGCTGGGAACACCGAGGCTCTGTCCCTCACCACAGGCAATGTCGGCACCGAGACTGCCGGGGTTTTTTAATATGCCATAGGCAAGGGGCTCCGTGAAAGAGACGATGAAGAGTGTTTTGTTGTCCGAATGGATTTTTTCTCCAAGGGCACTCAAGTTCTCGATGCATCCAAAATAGTTGGGTGATTGAACTGCCACGCCTGCAAAGGTCTCGAGATCCTGGAGGCCGGTCATGTCTGTTTGACCGGATTCCAGAACAGGAAGTTCGACAACTTCGAACTCTGTGGGTGCGAAGTAGGTTCGAACCACTTGCCGATACAGGGGATGGATGAGACGGGAAATAGCTACCTTTTTTCGCCGGGTGATCCGGACGGACATCAGGAGCGCTTCCGCCAGAGAGGAAGCCCCGTCATACATGGAGGCATTGGCCACGTCCAACCCCAGAAGGCGGGTGGTAAGCGTCTGGTATTCATAAATGGCTTGAAGCGTGCCCTGGCTCATTTCCGGTTGATAGGGGGTATAGGCTGTGAAAAACTCTGACCTGCCCAAAAGCTGTTTGATCACCTCTGGAATGTAATGATCATAACTGCCGGCACCGATGAACACCTTGTAATCCGGGCAGACCGCCATTTGTTCAGCCAGTCCGCTCATGTGCCGGTTCAGTTCCCATTCGGTCTTGGCTTGCGGCAGATCGAGGTCTGATTTTCTGCGGCAGTCATCCGGAATGGATGTAAACAGATCATCCAGACTGCCGGCGCCGATTTTTTTCAGCATATCGGCGATATCTTCTTGCGTGTGCGGTAAATATCTCATGTTATCACCCCTTCAATGATTCGAGATAGGCGTTTTTATTCATCAGCTGGTCAAATTCAGATTTTTCACTGAGCTTGATCCGGAGCATCCATCCCCCGGTATAGGGTTCATTGTTGAGCAGTTCAGGCGTGTCTTCCAGTGCGTCATTGACGGCAACAATCTCGCCGCTCACAGGCAGGAACAGTTCTGATACGGCTTTGACTGATTCCACCGTTCCAAACTCGGCACCCTTTTCAAACGTCTCGCCAACCTGGGGCAGTTCGACAAAAACGATGTCTCCCAATTGATCCTGTGCATAGTCGCTGATGCCGATGATGGCCTCGTCATTTTCCATTTTTGTCCATTCGTGATCGTCGGTATACATGACATCGTCCGGAAAATTCAGCTCACTCAATTCTTTCATGACGGTCTCCTATAAAAAAAGGTTTTAGGTTGTTTAGGTTTTTAGGCTATTAGGCT